>JAEZIT010000025.1 GCA_023436495.1 Acidobacteriota bacterium | reverse complement strand
GCTCATTCCCGCCGCACAAAGCCCTCAACCAACAGGCCTCCGCCATCGGTCGTTACGGTGATCGTGCCGAAATTCCCCGTCGTCAAAACTTCGGACCCTGCCGCCAGCCATCGGTTGACAACCTCCGCGTGTGGATGGCCGAACGGCGAGCGGATTCCGACAGGAATGATGGCGAATTTCGCTTGTGCGTTCTCCACGAATGCGGCCGTTGAAGAAGTACGACTGCCATGGTGGGGCACTTTTACCACGTCAGCACCGTGAAAGGTGCCGGATGCGAGAATTTCGGCTTCGGCAGCGGATTCTATATCGCCCGCGAGCAGAATGCTGCGCGAGCCATATGTGATCATCAGAACGGTGGAATCATTATTCGGCGACCTGTTCTCTCCGGGCCCCGGGTGTAGCACTGATACGGTCGCACCTCCGACTTCGAAAACGTCCCCACGTTCCAGAACCTCCGTTCTAATACCTTCCTGTTTTAGCCGATGGTCAAGTTCGGCAAAATCCGCATCTTCATATGGAAATCGTGCAAATAAAGCAGCTCCGATCTCAAAATTCCGGGCGACATCTGCCAGTCCTTGTATGTGATCGGCGTCGGAGTGTGTCCCAACGATCCAGTCGATCCGGGAATAGCCTTTTTCCCAGAGGTATTCGGAAACGACCGTCTCGCCGATCCGAGGGAGATCGGCTTGGAAGCCGTTTGGGTCACCGCCTCGAAAGTCGAACCGTCCGCCTCCATCGACAAGCATAGTTTCGCCGTTCGGAAACGTTACTAGCGCCGCATCGCCTTGGCCAACATCGAGAAATGCTACGGAAAGTTTTCCATCCGCGGAAGGGGCGCTGAACGGATGAAAGATAATAAGCGCCGCAATGACCGCGAGCGACCATGCACAGGCCTTTGCTATCGATGCTGTTCCGATGCGGGGCCTAGTATGTTCAAACGGTTTCCAGTTTGAAATTATAATGGCTAGGATGACCAGCGGTACGAAATAGAGAAAGTAGATCGCACGGCCGGCGCCGGCGTAAATCGGTGTCCGTGAACTGGCTATGCCGAGTTCGGTTATAAAGCTTGGAACGGACAACAGCATAAAGTTCGAAATTTCCGCGATGCCCTTTATCGGCAGAGCAAGTGCGGAGCTTATCGATCCAGCGGCAACGGCGGCTATTGCAGCAAAGCTCTCCACGGCGAGGAAAAATCCGACCCAAAGATTCAGGATCACGGAGCCGAAAGCGATACGATGAAAATAGACGGTCAGCAACGGCAGCATGGATATCTGTACGATTAGTGAAACCAAGATACCTTCGAAGACATAGGCCGCTAATTTCTGCAGCGTTTCCGACTTTAAGAGCCTATGCTGCTTATATTTAAATAGATTCGCGCTCCATATATTTCTTGCCGATTCAATTGCCCAGACACGTTCGCGCCAGTAAAGTGTTTCGCAGAATCGCCGCAGCAGTTGAGGCACCCGCGGAGGAAGGGGACGATGCGATGTCGGCCGCCACTTGCCGATCTCACGAAGGTTCGCGATCAGCGGGAATGCCGCGCAGACGATCGCTGCGACACTTACGATAGTGAGTTGGAACGATGGATTGAACAGGTCCCCGGGCCGCCACGCAAGCAGGATAAGGGCGCATGCTCCGAGAGCGTTCACAGAGTTCCTGTCGCGATGAATTACATGTGAAAATAAAAGAATCGTGAACATCACGCTTGCCCGTACTACCGGCACATCGGCCCCGATCGCGATAGTAAAGGCCCAGAGGAATGCAGTCGCGATGATGAAATGCCATATTCGGCGGCGTGTGAAAACGCGAACCAGAGCAAGTGTCAGGCCGCCGATAAAAGTGATATGCAGCCCTGAAATGACAAGCACATGAAAGGTACCGCCTTCCCGGAACACGTCCGCCGTCGGTTTATCGAGAAAGTATTTATCACCAAGCAACGACGCAATCAGCACACCGGCCGTCGAAGTTGAGAACATCGTACGAAACTGCGAGATAAGTCCGTACCGAAGGTCGAAGAGCATGCCAATGACACCGCCGTTTGTCCTGGAGACGACAGTGATCTGATCTGGAGTCTTGATACTGCTCCAAGCATCGATGACGTGAGCGTCATATATAGCCTTCCGGGAAGCGACGCCGGGATTCCGAAAACTATCTTCGCGTAAGAGATTTACGCGGGTGTTGATGACACTGCCGTATCTTAGATCGAGTGCTGCATACGAAGCGGTTTCTTCCTCAGTTGCTGCGTTTGTGAACAGACGTACATTACCGGCAGCGTCATAGGAGCGGCCGTCGATCGTGATCCTCGAAACGTGCAAGGTCATTACCGAACCGGTTGGCGAGGGCTCTGGCCGGGAAGTGAGTTCGCCCGCAAGTTCGACGATTTCACCGGACGCTATCGCTCCGGTATCGAACAAATACTTGATGCGATTCTCTGGAACATATTGAGCGGCCGTGTACGAGAACGCTCCCGCGAAGGCAAATGAGGCAAGAAGCAGAATGGTCCCGGAAAGCCTTCGGCTCAGCAGCACTGCCGCCAAAGCCGCCGCTAGGGATACCGCAAGAAAAATTCGCGGATCGGCACCGGAATTCGATCCGGCGATAATGCCGGACGCGAATGCCGCGGCAAGCGGGAGCATCGGATTCTGTGAGAAATTTGCGGGGGAACGATCCATTGTTTAGAGGGAATTCTAACCTGTTTTTCCGAAATTTCGGAGCGGCGAAAGCGATGCCTTATGTATTCCAGATGACCATGCTAAAAGTTTGTGCAAAGTGCTAGAAAGCCGTTTGTTACAAGGGGTTTACGGATTTAACGCCGTGAAAATCGCGGGCTTTTCCACAGGAGTTGTGGAAATGGCGGGGCGGCGGGAACAGGGCAGCGTACAGGCGTCGGCTGTTTAAGGGCAGCGGGGCGGCAGCAGGGAACGCCGGAGAGGCGGCGGAGCGGCACAAGGGCAGGGATCGCCGGTGTGCCGCTCAGTCGTCTTTTTTGCAGAAGAACGAACCGATGACGAGTACGTCCATACGCGTGCGAAGGAAACATTCAATCGCTTCGAAGGGTTGGCAGACGATGGGTTCGTTCTCGTTAAAGCTGGTGTTCAGGATAACGGGAATGCCGGTCTTGCCTTCGAAGTTTTTGATCAGGTCGTAATAGAGCGGGTTTTCTTCGCGTGCGACGGTCTGCAGGCGTCCGGTGTCATCGACGTGGTTGACCGCAGAGAGCCGCTCGCGCCATTCGGGACGAATCTTATAGACGTGCAGCATAAAGGGCGACGGATAATCCTGCTCGAATATTTCGGATTGGCGTTCGACCAGCACGGACGGAGCGAAGGGACGGAACGCTTCGCGGTGTTTGATGCGTGCGTTCAGGATGTCCTTCATATTGGGAAAGCCGGGATGCGCCAGGATCGACCGGTTGCCGAGAGCCCGCGGGCCCCATTCCATCCTGCCCTGAAACCACCCGACGACGTTGCCGTTCCTGATCTCTTCGGTCGTAGTGTCGAGCAGCTCTTCGCGGGAGAGGTGTTTGTAAGCGATCTTGTAGCGGTCGAGCTCGGCTTTGACCGCTTCGTCGGAATATTCGTTGCCGAGGTATGAATTCTTCATCACCCAGCGTTTGCCTTCTTTCAGCACGACATTGCTGACATAGAGAGCCGCCCCGAGGGCAAGCCCGTCGTCGCCGGCAGCGGGTTGGATGCAGTGTTCGGTGAACGGCGTTTCGTACAGAGCCTTGCCGTTGGCTACGCTGTTCAGGGCACAGCCGCCCGCCATCGAAACGCGGTTCGTCGGAACGAGTTTGTGCAGTTCGTTCAGCACGTAGATGTAATATTTCTCGAACACACGCTGCAGGCCGAAGGCGATGTCCATGTCACGCTGTGTTATCTCGGCGTGTTTCTCACGCGGTTCGCCGAACGTGTCGATGAACTTGTCGGAATAAAGCCGGTGTACGACCATCTCGCCGGCGTCGTTTATCTCCATTCCCTGATTCGCACCGAAGGGCAGGAAATATTCGGGATTGAGCTCGAAACCGTGCGGCGTGGGTTTCAGGATGTCTTCGAAAAAGTCGTGATAGCGGTCTGTGCCGAGCGGTGCAAGGCCCATTACCTTGCCTTCGTCGCCGTATTTCGGATAACCGATGAATTGGCACACGGCGGTATAAAGCGTGCCGAGCGAATGCGGAACGTAAACGCGTTTCAGGGGCTTGATGTCGCCGCCGGTGCATTCGCTGAGCATGCAGGAGACGAAATCGCCCGAACCGTCGATCGTAATGCCCGCCGAATGTTCCCACGGCGAAGCAAAATACGCACTGGCGGTGTGTGCAAGGTGGTGTTCGATATTGTGCGTCGAAAACCGCAGGATGCCGGCATCGACACCGCATTCGTTGGCGATAAGGGTCTTCAGGTCGTCGAACGTCTTGCTCTTTCCGCGGATGCGTGCAAGGTTAAGGAGCTTGGTCGGGTGCCTCAGTGCAAATTCCAGCTTCTTATGCAGGTTTGCCGACGAATCTCGGCCGACGGCTACGGCGTCGATGTCCGAAAACGAGAGGCCCGCGGTGCGAAGGCATTCCTGAACCGCAAGTTTCGGAAAGCCCGCGAAATATTTGACGCGGTTCAGACGCTCTTCGGCAATGGCGACGACCGGTTCGCCGTCGATGATCAATGCGGCCGAAGAACCGGCGTGGAAAGTGTTGATACCCAGGATTGTGCTCATTTGATCTGCGGGGCCGAGGCGGCGTTTCAGCGTGCGGCGGCCTCCGTGTTTTGATTTATTGAATCGAGATAAAGGCTGTCCGCAACATGCCGCAGCGGCGGGATCGAACGGCTTGCGGCACGCAGGAGCTCCGACGAATGAACGACCGCTTTGTATTGGACAGGCAGCAGGTCGACGTCGTTCTTCTGGATCCCGAGCCCGAAATAGCAATCGACCGAAAGCTTCGTCGGGCCAAAGGTCTCGTTGAAACAAGCGAGCAATTCACGCGGCGTCCAATAACGCGTTTCGAAGCCCTCGCCTTCGGTAAAACCGCGGCGTGCCTGCTGGTAGAACGAACGAATGCCGAATTTGTTCGGCATCTGGACGGAAATCTTGCCGCCTGTCTTTACACAGCGTGCGATCTGTTTCAGGGACGTACGGGCGTTCTCTTTGCTGAAATGCTGAAACACTCCGAAAGAGAACCCGACGTCGAAACAGCCCTCCGCAAACGGAAGGGAACGAGCATCGCCGACGACGAAATTCGCCTCGACGCCCAATTGCTTTGAAATGCGTTTCGCAGCCTGAACGGCTTTCAGGCTCGGGTCGATGCCGACGGGCCTGTAACCTTTCCCGGCCGCAGCGATCGACCAGCGTCCCCAATTACAGCCGACATCCAGCAGGCGTTCGCCGCTGCTCTTCGGCAGTCGAAATTCCGGGATCGGGTAGCGTTTCAATTTGTTCAGGACGGGAAAATACAGATGCCCGCAGGTGTGAACGATCTCGGATTGGACGAACGGATCGACGTCGCCGTTGGTGCTCTCGGGCACCTGTTCGACGCGGTTCTCGGCGATGCTCTTCAGCGTCTCGGCAATATAACCGTGCGTATGCTCGCCCTCGGCGATCAGCATCACGGGAATGCCGTCAACCACGGGATAAGCGTGCCCGTCCGGGCAGACAAGGCCGCTATCGCTATCTTCGAGCGGTTTCCGGTCACGAGGACAGACCAGATTTTGGCGAAGCCAAGCATCCATAAGACAAAAAGTTTAATTTACACTACGGATGCGGTAATCGCAATCAGTGCTTGAAATGGCGATGGCCGGTAAATACCATCGCAATGCCGTGTTCGTTCGCTGCTTCGATCGTCTCGCTGTCCTTGACCGAACCGCCGGGCTGAATGATCGCCGAAACGCCGACACGTGCGGCTTCGTCGACGTTGTCGCGGAACGGGAAAAAGGCGTCGGACGCAAGCACCGAACCTTTTGTCGGCAAGCTGAAGCGTTCGGCTCGCGAAGCGGCGATCCTGACGGAATCGACGCGGTTCATCTGGCCGGCTCCGACGCCGATCGTCTGGTTCGCATTCGCCAAAACGATGGCGTTGGATTTTACGTGCTTGCAAACTCTCCACGCGAGCAGCATCGCTTTTATCTCGTCTTCTGACGGCTGTTTTTCGGTGACGAATTGAAGGTCTTCGCGGGTTACGCGGTATTCGTCCTTCGATTGGACCAGCATCCCGCCGGAGATCTGTTTGTATTCAAGAGCGATAGAACCGCCCGAAGGTTCGACCTTCAGCACGCGGAGGTTCTTTTTGCGGCTGAATATCTCGAGAGCTCCGGCACTGAAATCAGGTGCGACGACGACCTCGGTGAAGACTTCGTTAACCGAATCAGCGACGACCGCATCGACCTCTCGGTTAAAGGCGACGATCCCGCCGAACGCGGATACCGGATCCGTCGATAATGCACGCCGATACGCCTGTTCGCTGCTCGCTCCAGTACCGACGCCCGAGGGATTTGTATGCTTGATGATCGCAACCGCGAGCTCGTCAAAGTCCTGAACAAGATTCCAGGCGGCTTCCGCATCGACGTAGTTGTTGAACGACATCTCCTTGCCGTTAAGCTGCTGTGCTTTAGCGATGCCGCCGACCTCAGCAGATTCGTAAAGTGCGGCTTGCTGATGCGGATTCTCGCCGTACCGAAGATCGACGACCTTTGCGAGCTGCAGGTGGATCTCGGTACCAAGCTCGGTCGGAGCGGCGGTAATGCTGCCGTCTTCCGTGTCGAGCGGGTCGAACCCGTCGATCTCGTCCGATTCGATAAAGACGAGGTCTTTCAGAGGATTGAACGGTTCAAGAAGTTCGAGGTCTTCGTCGGAAAGCTGGCGTGCCAGATATGACGAGATCGCAAGGTCGTACGAGGCCGTGCGGGTATATGCAAGTGCGGCAAGCCTTCGGCGTGTTTCGACGGACAGTGAGCCGTCGTTGGCTTTCATTTCGTCGATGACCCCTGTATAAAGCTGCGGGTCGGTGACGACGGCGACGTCACGCCAGTTCTTCGAAGCCGAACGGATCATTGCCGGACCGCCGATGTCTATGTTCTCCACCGCCTCTTCAAGCGAGACTCCTTCCTTCGCAACGGTAGCTTCGAACGGATATAGATTCACGACGACGAGGTCGATCGGCTCGATGCCGTGGGCCTGCATTGCGGAAACGTGCTCGTCATTGTCACGGAGTGCGAGAAACGCACCGTGGATCTTCGGATGAAGGGTCTTTACACGGCCGTCCATCATTTCGGGAAAACCCGTGACCTCGGAAACGTCGGTCACCTCAAGGCCGGCTTCACGAAGCGATCTGGCCGTTCCGCCGGTCGAGATCAGTGTCACACCCGATTCCGAAAGCGAACGGGCAAAATCTGCCAGGCCCGTTTTGTCGGACACACTTAATAACGCACGCTTTATTTTTCTTGGTTCGCTCATTGCAAAGTAAAAAAGCGGCCGTTATGACCGCTTTATCTGATTCATATCGATACGGACAAAAGCCCAAGCCACGGCTGGTTCTCTTGATTATCAGAAAATGCCGCAGCGTTCGATCTAAAAGAAGAATCTCCCCAAAAACAGAAGGCTTAACAGGAAAGCCATCGCATAAATTATGATTTTGATCAGACTCATAATATTCTCTATCCTTGAAGAAGGGAGCCTCAAATCGACTACGAGCAAATTGCTATTTTAGTTCCGCTTATATTTTGATGTCAAAACCCTTTATAGAGTTACGCGTATTTCCTGCAATATTTTCGATCATTTTTGCATTTTCGGGGATCGCAGTCTCGCAGGAGGTTGAGGCAACCGTCACAGTTTCGAATGCGGAAACGTCGCCAATCATCGCAGTGGAAGGCCGGTTTCCTAATCCCGAAACGAGGAAAAATCCCCGAAACCTGTCGTTCCTGAAGGAATTCGCAGGCAATAAGATCGCTGCTCCGACCGACATCAAACTTTTCGATTCAAAGGGTTTAGAGATCCCATTCAAACGCCTCGATCCGGCAGAGATCCTCGCCGAACGCGAAATTGCCGGTTGGAGCTATAAACGGCCGGCAGGCATTCCCGAAAAAAGGACGGCGGCTGCACATTCTTCATGGGTGAACCGGACTGAGGCCCTGCTGATGCTCGACGACATTCTTCCCCAGATCTATTCTGACGAAAAACGGGGAAGGGTCAGCGTCGTGGTTCCCGAAGGCTGGCACATCTTTGGCACATCCGGCACAGGCACGCAAAATGTGCCAAACATTGAAAAGGCCGTGATATTTGCGGGGAAAGGGCTTCGTGCGGTCGATTCACCGATCAGGCTCGTGATATCGGGCGAATGGCTTTTCTCCGATGCAGAAGCTGCAGCGATGGCGAAGGAGATATTCGAGAATTACCGCAGCCTATTCGGTTCAGCACCGAGCGAACCGGTCTCAGTTTTCATCACGAAATTTCCGGTCACAACGCCGCATGGCGAATGGGAGGCCGATACACGCGGTTCGACCGTCACGATCCTCTCGTCCGACATGCCTTTCAGAACACGTTCGCTTCAGCGTCTGCACGAACAGTTCAGGCACGAGATATTTCACCTTTGGATACCCAACGCCCTCAACTTAAGCGGTAGCTACGATTGGTTTTACGAAGGGTTTACGCTGCACTACGCCCTTAGGTCGGGCGTACATTCGGGGCAGATAAGATTCACGGACCTCCTCGACACACTGTCGCGGGCGTACAACATCGATATAGCTTCAAACGCAAATAAATCGCTGATCGACGCATCAAAGGAAAGATGGAGCGGTTCGAATACGCGGGTGTATGCTCGCGGAATGCTTGTCGCGTTCCTGATCGACGTCGAAATGCTTCGCCAATCGAAAGGGAAGCGATCGATCGCCGATATTTTCAGGGAAATTTTCGCCAAATACAGCAACGCAAAAAGGGCGGACGGCAACGAAGCCGTGCTGGGAATTCTACGCGATCGGGGTGAGTTGGTCCCGATCGTTGACCGGTATATTACGGCCGGCAACGCGATAGATTGGGACGAACGGCTTCTCAGTGCAGGCATTCGTTCGACCAGCCGGAATTCCGTCGTTTCACTCAGCGTTGTCGAGAAACCGAACGGCCGGCAAAAGGATATATTGGACAAATTGGGTTATAATAGCTGGCGAAAGTCATCCTCCGTTACCAGATGAAGACAAAATTCCTGACATTTACGCTCATTATTGCCGCGGTTTTCAGCCAAACCGGCTGCGGGCTGATCGATCAGACCTTAGGCAGCTTTTCGGACATCGTAGGGCTTAGCGATACGGCAACGGTCATCGCAAAGACCGCGCAGATCCGCACGTCGTATGCGGTAGTTGCTGCCGACCTGCTTGAGGTCAAACGCGGCGATCAACTGGACGTGCTCGACCGTATCGAATTCGAAAAGGTCCAATGGCTGCGTGTCCGGGCACACGACGAAGCCGAGACCGAAGGCTGGATCGAGGCCCAGAATGTGATAACGAGCGAGGTCCTGGAGAGTTCGCAGAAACTCGCCGAACAGTTCAGGGACCAGCCCGCACAGGCGACCGGACAGCTTCGGGCAGCTTCAAATCTGCGTGCGGCTCCGGATATCAGCCCTGAAACGGTGCTTTTCAAACTTGCTAATGGTTCGAACTTCGAGGTGATGGATTGGAAATTCGTCCCAAAGGAGGACGTTTCCGACGTAGACGATTCAGCGTCCGGAGCCGAGAAGGCGTCAAGGACGACCAAGAACGAAGAGATAGAAGCTGCAAAGGTCGCGGGCGAACCGGCCAAACTCGATGAAACTTACGATGTTTGGTATCTGGTACGCCTTGACCGTTCGGTATCTCCGGCCCCGGCAGGATGGCTGTTCGGAAGACAGGTCGAGCTTCAGGTGCCGACCGACATCGTCTTCTACCAGCAGAACAATCGCAAGTTTGTTGCCTGGCAGCGTTTAGATACGGATGCCGCCGATAAATCCAGCACGACGACGCGTGCCACAACACCCGGAAACTGGGTCGTACTTACGCGCTCGAATGTGGTAAAGGCGATCGACGGCGTCGAACCGGATTTTGACGCGGTACAAGTGTTGGCGTTCGATAAATACGACCAGAACTATTACACGGCATGGCGGTCGCCGACGGAGCTTTGGGGGAAACTGCCGCTAAAGGTCGAAGGGACCGGCGATAATAAGACATTTACGCTTAAGCTTCGCACCGCTGATGGCAGGATGGACGAGAAGCGGTTCGTCGTTTTCCGCGACAAGAGCCGTTTGAAGGTGACTCCGCCGGAAGACATTGCCCAGTATCAGATCACAAAGACGAAATGATCGAAGAAAACCTGGAAAACAGCCCGTACCCGGAAACGGTCGATCTTGAAATTACAGATTCGATCGACCTCCATTCATTCGAGCCGAAGGATATTCGTGACGTTGTGCGGGCGTATCTTGGCGAAGCACGGGCAAAAGGGTTCACGGTCGTGAGGCTGATCCACGGGAAAGGGATCGGGGTCCAACGCGAGATCGTCCGAAAGGTTCTTTCCGAAACGGACTTCGTAAGATCGTTCAAGAATGCCCCGGAATTTTCAGGCGGCTCAGGAGCAACGATAGTGGAATTCGAGCAGGGCACTTAATGTTCGTCGATCACGTCCGCCCAAACTTCTTCGCCGGATTCCTCATAAAATTCGTTGATCAGGTCCTGTTGGCGAGCGATCCGCTGTTCGGCCTCCTCTAGGCGTGCGGTCAAATTACGGCATCTGACCTCTAATTCATGAAGCCGTTTCTTTCGCTCCCGGTCCAGCCTCTCGATGTAGAACATATAGAGGAACTGCAGCCCTGCAACCCCCAGCAGAGCCAGACACAAACAGATCAAAGCGTACAAAAGCATTACGTCCCCTTGGTGCTGACAGCACTGAAATCGAAACGCATCACGCAAAACGGCCGACGACGGCCGCATTGGTTCTGCGAACAGGAAATTCAATTTCAAAAGCTAATTCACAATTATACTCTTGACCTCTCCATAAGGAAAAGCAAAAATCGAGGTTACGCATCCAAATACGAATGCGGTCGAGCCAGCCGCTGAAATAATGCGGGAATTACGACTTTCTAGTGAAAACGGCCGAAACAGGACATCAAATGATAACACCTCAAAATTTGAAGCTTGAATATACCCTCTTATGCGACGACGTCCGCATTGAAATGGGCAACAAGATATCGCTGATGGGAATATTCCAGAACATCATGGTCGAGAAACTGCCGGTTTCGCTTATCAAGTTCGCGGTGATCAATCATTGGCGAGGCGAAGGCAGCCACGAGACAGAGGTTCGGATCCTCGCTCCGGACAAGACGAATCTGGTCGTAACGTCACAGCCGACCGCGATCGACCTTACGCCGGGCGGATTTACCGATAATGTGAGCTTTTTTGTGAACGTTGTGTTCCCGACGCCGGGAACCTATTGGGTACAGACAATTGCGGACACGATGCTGCTCGACGAAGTGCCCCTGATCGTCGCGGATGCCGGCAGCATGCCGACGATGCATCCGGCCGAAGAGATCTCCGAAACCATCAACTGATCAATAACTGCGAAAAGGCACAGCAGGCATTTCATTACCATGCTGTGCCTTTTTCAATTTAGCGGCCTCTATTTTTCGCTGCGTGAAATATCCAGGCTTATGGCAAGCCGGTATATCGCAGCGGAATCTACTTCGATCTCCTTTGTCCCGCTAACCCCTTTGAACGAAGCCTTCACACGAAATTTAGCGGCTCCCTCCGGTTGGCGAAATGTAAATTCTCCGGTAGAAGTAGTTGTCGTGCTGTCGATCCGTTGCGTGGAACCGTCGGCGTTGATCTTCTCCAGCTCGACCTTCGCACCCGTAAGGCTCGTTCCTTCCTTGTAGAATACGCTGCCGCGAATGATGACGAGCGTTCCCTGATCGACACCGAGGACGAGGCGATCGCCGAGGTCGCTGATCTTTTTGTTCTTTACTTCGATATTGTAGAGAACTCCCGAACCGTAGCCTTTTGCTTCGAATACGAGGTTATAATAACCGCCGTCGAGGCCCTGGAGCACGAAGTTGCCCTTCGAATCGGACATTGCGGACCGCACGTCTTCTCCCTTCTTTCGGGCCGTGATCGTCGCATTGGCAATGCCTTTGCCGTCGCGGTTTCGGACCTTCCCTTTCACCCCGCCAGTGCTTTGTGCAAATGCAGGAGCAGCGGCCGCGGCGAATAGGAGAACCACTGCCAGAGCCATTCCGGCGAACGTCTTAAAATCAGCCTTGAACATTGAATTTCGTGTCCGGGATATCTTTGTTAAATTCCGCGGCAACATCATTGATGATGTCGGACAGGCTTCGGGTTGGCTGGTAGCCGATAAGCCGGCGAGCCTTTTCCAGGCTGGGCACCCGGCGACGCATGTCCTCAAAACCCTCTCCGTAGGCCTCTTCATATGGAATGTAGCGAATTTCGCTGGAGCTTCCGGTCAACTCGATCGCTTTTTCGGCGAGGCCGCGGATCGTAGTTTCTTCGCTGTTTCCGAGATTGATCACCTGGCCGAAGCAAGTCGGTGTGTCGAGCAGTTTAGACAAGCCTTCGACGATGTCGCTGACGTGGCCAAAACAACGTGACTGCGTACCGTCGCCGTGGACCTCGATCGCTTCATTCCGCATGGCAGCATGGACAAACCTCGGTACCACCATTCCGTATTGGCCCGTTTGCCGCGGCCCGACGGTATTGAACAAACGCACAACGACGACAGGAAGCCTCGTCTCCTTCCAATGTGCCAAGGCCAGAAATTCGTCCAGCGTTTTCGCACACGCATAAGCCCAGCGATGTTTGTCGGTAGCACCGGTCAGCAGGTCGTCTTCTTCCTTGAACGGCACGGAAACGCCTTTGCCGTAAACCTCAGACGTGCTTGGGATCAATACGGGTTTGCGGTAACGTGAACAGAATTTAAGGATGATGTCGGTGCCATGAAAGATAGTCTCGATCGTCTTCACCGGCTGTTCCATGATCAGCCGGACACCCACCGCGCTTGCCATGTGGTAAACGCGATCGGTCTCTCGGACAAGGTGTTCCATCAGCTTGTCGTTGAGAACCGTGTCGATAATAAGGCGGAAGTTCTTCTTGCCCTCGAGGTGTTCGACGTTCGAGTATCGTCCGGTAGAGAGGTTGTCTATGACAGTTATTTCATGTCCTTCGGCGATAAGTTTGTCAGCGAGGTGTGAGCCGACAAATCCGGCTCCGCCTGTGATAAGGATTTTCATATTAATTGATCAATTTTGAATAGCGGTTCTAAAATACGCAACTGTTTTTTCAAGCCCTGCTGCCAGCGGCACCGTCGGTTCCCAGCCGAGCAGGCGGCGGGCACGGTCAATATTTGGCTGACGTTGTTTCGGGTCGTCTTGCGGCAGAGGAAAATGCTTGATCTTTATATCTTTTCCGGTCGCTCGGCCGACCTCGTCTGCTAATTCCTTCATCGTGAATTCGCCTGGATTGCCGATGTTTACAGGCATGTGAATATCGTCGATCTCTGTGTTCATCAGGCGGATCATCCCGTCGACAAGATCGCTTACATAACAAAACGAACGCGTTTGGCTGCCGTCGCCGTAGATCGTCAGCTCCTGATCGCGAAGCGCCTGAA
>JAEZIT010000121.1 GCA_023436495.1 Acidobacteriota bacterium | reverse complement strand
AGGCCGGCCACTTTTCTGTTATAGGCTTCCGGCGAACGCGACCCGGTGTCGGAATACGGAAGTGCGTACTTTATCTTCAACGGATCACTCGCCAGTCCGTTATTATCGAACATGAACAACAGCGGATTCATGAACCCCGCCAACATTGAACCTCCCGGCCGCAGAACTCGAAAAGCCTCATTCCAAACGGGTTGAAGCTCGGGGAAAAATAAATTCGAGACCGGATGAAAGATCAGGTCGAAACTCTCGTCGCTGAAACGTGAAAGGTCCGCCGCATCGCCTTGCTCGATCCGGATGTCGAGATTTTCCCGTTCCGCCACGAACCGATCGCGTTCGAGCTGGCCGGCGGAATTATCGAATGACGTAACGTTGGCGCCGGCGGCCGCAAGGATAGGAGCCTGTTGTCCGCCTCCTGATGCCAGACACAGAATATCCGTCCCGTTCAGTTCCGCTGGAAACCATTCGCGTGGGACCTCACGCGTTGGTGTAAGCACAACGCTCCAATCGCCGAGCCTTGCTCTTTGGATGGTTTCGCCGTCAACCGGCAGGCTCCATTGACAGCCGCCTTCTGCTTCTTTATCCCATGCTGCACTGTTGTGTGATTGAATATTCATCTGTTAGCTCGCTCCCTCACCTCGAAAAACCGCGGGAAGCGTCAGCATTACGATCTTGAGGTCGAGCCAGAGCGACCAATTTTCGATGTAATACAGATCGGCCCGGACCATTTCGTCAAACGTCAGCCGGCTGCGCCCCGAGACCTGCCACAAGCCGGTGATTCCGGGCTTCATATCCAATCGCTTGCGATGCCATACGTCGTAATCTACGACTTCGTATGGAATGGGCGGGCGCGGGCCGACGATGCTCATGTCACCTTTCAGGACATTCAAAAATTGTGGCAGCTCGTCCAGGCTCGAACGTCGCAGCCATCGCCCGGTCTCTGTGATCCTCGGGTCGTCCTTGACCTTGCCGAATACAGGTTCTGCATGATCGCCGGTATTTGCATCGCCGTGGCCCGCGATGTTTTTGCGATATGCTTCGCGGTGGATGCTCTCGTCGGAATCGGCAAACATCGTCCGAAACTTGTAGCAAAGAAATATACGCCCGTCCATCCCGACTCGCTCCTGGCGAAATAATACGGGTCCCGCCGAACCCCGTTTGATCAGGAGCGAAATGATCAGCCAAATTGGCGAGACCGCGGCGAGCACAAGCGACGATATCACGATATCCGAAGCGCGTTTTGCAAAGCGTTCGGCGTCCGAGAGTGGTTCGCGAAACAGACGCACCATCGGCAGTACGCCTATCTGATCGACACTGGTCTTTTGCGGCAATACGTTGAACAGGCTTGGGGCAACCCGAAATTCGACCCGCTGCTTGCGGCCGATCTGCATCATCGATTCGAACAGCCGTTCGCTCTCGATCGATTGGTCCGTAATGATGACCTCCTGAATCTCGAGTTCGCGAATGAGCTCCGGAAGTTCGTCGAAACCGCCGATATATGCGGCGTGCGGTTCGCCTTTCCATTCAACCGTTTCGGAATTTCCCCCTACTACACCTATAACGCGATAGCCTAGGCCCGGACGCTCGCGAAGTTCCCGCACGGTCTGTTCGGCCTCGGCATTGGTTCCGACCACTAGCGTCGGGATAAGGTTAATATCTCTTTCCCGCACAAGAGTTTGCAGGTACCGTAGCCCCAGATGGAACACCACGAACACGGCCAAAGCGATCGCAAAGTCTAGAACGAAAACACCGCGGGAATACGAGAACTCGCGAAATGCGAACCCGCCGCGAAACAGGAACGCCCACGCGACGATGAGCAGAGAACTGACAAATACGGCCTTAAAGATCTTGAACGCCTCTTGTGTATAAGAAAACGCTCCCTGAAAGCGGAATACTCGTTGATATACCAGCATCAACGCGCGAATCGGCACCGCGAAATATAGAATGCCGGCGTACGGAACGAAATCGCGCGACCACGCCCAAGCCGTTTCGGACAACACGGGCGCATCCTCGCGAAAAATGAACGCGGCGACGAAGCACAGGCCTGCCAAAGCACAGTCCGCGGCAAAAACGGAGAGTTTGACGACAGGCATGACCCATCGCGGCACCCGGTTGTGTGCTTTTACGATCGAAGATGTACGAATTGCTGCTTCCGCCTTCATCGCTCTATTCTTTTTAAGCCAATCAACCGCCGCTTGCAACCGTTCGGGCGGTCCCGCTTTGATGCACGCCGCCGAAGTAGGCTATTCTTTTCGTTTATTCAGATGCGAATTTTGATCACCGCACCGAGCCTGGACGAAAACCGCAATGTCAGCGGCATCTCGACCATCGTGCGCCAGATCATCGATCATGGAACGAACGAATACCGGCATTTCCAGGCCGGCCGCGAAGACGGCGAAGCGGCAAACGCTGCCTGGATCCTAAAACAGGCTGCCCTTCCGCTTCGTTTTTTTGCTGCCGCCCGGACCGAGCGGCCCGATATCGTGCATATAAACACAGCACTTACAGACCTTTCTATCTGGCGCGATGCCGCGCTCGCTGCCGCCGCTAAACTTGCGGGCCGCCGCTTGATCGTCGCTGTTCACGGCGGAAAATATCTGATGAATCCGTTCACTAACAGCCGTCTCGAAAACATCACGGAACGAATGCTTCGCCGTGCCGATACCGTGATAGTGTACAGCGAACTCGAGGAATCCGCCTTGCGAAAACGCTGGCCTGACCTGAATATTCGGATCCTTGCGAACGCGATCCCATTTTCCGAGGTTCCCCATCCCGAGCGTAACAACCCCGTGCCAGTGCTGATCTTCTTCGGCCGCATGCACGAATCTAAAGGCCTGCACGAGCTTATCGAGGCGGCACGCCGTCTGAACGAACACGGCGTGGAATTCGAGATACGTGCCTACGGCGACGGTCCGCTGCGGGGCTTTTTTATTGATGGGATGACAAAGGTGGCGGGCGATAAATTTCAATACGGCGGCGTGATCGCCGGACGTGAGAAATGGGCGCGACTCGCCGAGGCGGATATTTTCGTACTTCCGTCACGTTACGGCGAAGGCCTGCCGATGGCAATGCTTGAAGCGATGGCGGTCGGATGCGTGGTCGTTGTCGCGGACGTCGCGTCGGTCGTGGCTGTCGTCAACAACGGCGAGAACGGATTTGTCGTTGAACCGGGAAATGCCGGTCAGCTAACCGCTGTCCTCGAAGACCTTATACGTCATCCCGAAAAATGGGGGACTGTCCGCGAAAACGCGATCGCGACGGTACGCGACAACTTCGGCATCGAAGAGTATATCGAAACGCTCGAATCGATATATGCCGAAGCCATCGGGGCCGCATGAACATGAACGAACGACAGGACAAGATACGGGTCGTAAGCCTCTATCCGAACATCGTTACGCACCATTCGGTAATTGAGCGTGTTGCGGATCTGGTTGATCGCGGCAAGGGCGGGTACGTGTGTTTTTCGACCGTTCACATGGTCATGGAATCGCACGACAACCCGGAATATGGGGCTAAGGTGAACGCCGCCGATCTGATCGTACCGGACGGAATGCCGCTTGTATGGATGCAGAAATTGCAGGGCCGCAAAGACGCAACACGGGTACGGGCGAACGACCTGATGATCATGCTCTGCGAATATGCTGCCGAACACGGCCTGTCAGTGGGATTCTACGGCGGCAAACAAGAAGTTATCGACGCAATGCTGGCACGTGCGGCAAGAGAGCTGCCAAATCTAAAGGTCGCCTACGCATATTCACCGCCGTTCCGTGCCTTGACCGCGGAGGAAGACGCCGCGATCGTCGAGGAGATCAACAATGAGGCTCCGGACATTCTCTTCATGGGCCTCGGCTGTCCGAAACAGGAAAATTGGATGGCTGCACACAAGGAGAATGTTCGGGCGGTCATGCTGGGAGTCGGTGCATCGTTCGATTTTTACGCGGGAAATGTGAAGGAATCCCCGGAATGGCTGGGCAAACTCGGCCTGGAATGGCTGTTCAGGCTGACGCAGGAGCCACGGCGGCTCTGGCGCCGTTACCTTATCTTGAATCCGCGTTTCATGGCGCTTGCCGCGCGCCAGATCCTTCGCGGAAAATAGCCTTGCAAACAAGCGGGCCACGTTGCCCTTTTCGGCTAAAAACTCCATAATAATAGCTTGCTTCGACTCTTTCGGTTATGAAATTCGTGTCCGACGTCCGGTTGCTTGTTCTGGCCTTGTGGCTCGGAGCCGCTGTGTTTTTTATCGCGGTCGCACAGAGTGCGTTTGCGGTGCTGCCGCAGCGTGATATGGCCGGGGCCGTGGTCAACCGCACGCTCGCTATTCTGAATTACGCGGGCATCGGCGTCGGGATAATATTGCTGCTGACTTCGTTCATCGTTCGCGCCGGCACGAATCTTATCCTGCTGTGGACGGAACGCATTCTGCTGCTGGTACTCACGGCCGCATGCGCCGTTGCGCAATTCGTGATTGCGTGGTGGATGCTGATGCTGCGGACGCAGATGGGACGCCCGATCGATGAGGTCGCAGTCGATGATCCGCTTCGCATCCAGTTCAATCAGCTTCACCAATATTCCACGTGGCTGATGATGGCTGCAATGATCGCCGGATTGCTGGCATTCTTTATTATTTCGAACCGAAAGGCACGGCCGGCCGCCAAACCTCTGTCGAACGAACCTTATAATTTCGAGAAAGAGTTCAAAATATAGTTTTTATGCAGAATATCGAAAAACTTGGCGAATTTTCCGCGCGTTTCGCGCGTTGGAACGGCGACGAAAGACTCGTCGGATACCCGTTCGTTGAGAACGTTCACGCACCGCTGACGCCGGTGCGGCGGGCGCTGCCGATGATGAATCTGGCGCTCATCTCGTCGGCGGGCGGATACATCACCGGAACCGAGCCGTTCGACACCGCATCGCGCGACGGCGATACGAATTTCCGCGAGATACCGGTCGAGGTCGAAGCCGCGGATATGAGCTATGATGCCAAGGGTTATGACCCGACGGCGATCAACATGGATCGTAATTCGCAAATTCCGATCGATCGCCTGCTCGAGTATCAACAGAACGCCGTGATCGGAAAGCTCAACAGCGTATGGTGGAGCCTGAGCAGCTACATCCCGAATGCGGCGCTTGTCGCCGAGGAAATGGCACCGCGTATCACCGAACGGCTGAAGCGGTACGACGTGCAAGCGGCGCTGCTCATACCTGCGTCACGCCTATGCCATCAGACGATGGGCCTTCTTGCACGCGGCATCGAACAGAGCGGCATCCCGACGATCATGATATCGGTCGATCCGGCAGAAACAGACCGCGTGCGAGCCCCGCGTTGTGCGTATTACGACGGCGAATACGGATCCGTTTCCGGTAAACCAAATTGGCGCGAGCATCAATTGAGAATCCTGGACGCCACGCTCCGCTGGATGGAGACTTTCGATCAGCCGGGAGCGCGCCGCCTCACCGTCATTCTGGAATCACAGATCGAAGCAGCACGCGGCGAACGCTAACGTGAGCAGCAACGTGGCCGTGGTATTGTAAATTTATGAGCGATTCGACGATTGCGATCTTAATAATTGCCGCGTGCGGACCGCTTTTTATATTGATATCCATTCCGCTGATCCGCCGCCGTGTTCCGCCGAATATGTGGTACGGATGCCGCACACAAAAAACGTTGTCGGATCCCAAGCTTTGGTACGAGGTGAATTTTCAGGCCGGGAAAAACTTGCTCGTGGCAGGCGTTGTCACTTTCCTAACAGCGATTATATGCGCGGTCGTCCTGCCGGAATCTCTTCATGATGCTGCTATCATCGCTGTATTGGCGATATTCTTACTGTCCATCGGCATCGCTTTGTTTTCCCCTGTTAAGCGATCGATCTGAAAAAAAGATCGTTTAGCCGCCCATCTGCCACTGTTTGATCGCCTCGACCGGATAGATCAGCATAATAACATTCAGGATAAGGCTGTCGCGGATCGTAACAATAAGGGCCAATTCCGTAAGCAGAAATAACGCCAGCGACCGCCAGAATTTCAATCTATAAGCGATCATGAATCCGCCTGCACACGCGATGATATCGGCAAGCGAATTCAAGATCGAATCGCCGTAATAGTCCAGCGACAGCGTAGCTTCGCGATAGCGTTGAATGACGGTGTCGGTGTTTTCGCCGACCTCCCAAGTGGATTCTATCGCGATCGCGATCACTAGGCGCCAAGCCAGCGGCATCTTGGGAAATATCAGCCCGAGTATCCAGAATTCGAAGACCCCGTGCAGGATGTGTGTGAACAGGTACGGGTCGATCAGATGCTGCGAATTATGACGGCTCCAAATATCCCATGACCACGGCACAAGGTCGCCCGCCTCGCACCACCATACGCGCCCCATCGCCCATAGTGTAGTAATGGCCGTGGCCATCACCAGACACGCCGCCAGCCATGGGTAATAGTCGTTTGGTTGTTTATGTTGAAAGAGATTCGTGCGTCCGTTCGGATCTGTCATACTTGTCGAAATTGTCTTTCGGTTTCGCGAAATTTACAAGTTATCTGCTACATTTGCTTCGATGGATCGGGACGAAATTCTGAAGCGGGTTTCCGGCCGCACTGAGCCGTGGGATATGATCGTGATCGGCGGCGGCGCGACGGGCGTCGGCTGCGCACTGGACGCGGCGTCGCGAGGCTGTGACGTGCTGCTGTTGGAACGATTCGACCTCGGCAAGGGCACGTCCAGCCGCAGTACAAAGCTAATTCACGGCGGCGTCCGCTATCTTGAACAAGGTAATATCGCGCTCGTCCGCGAAGCTCTCAGAGAACGCGGAATCCTTCACCGAAACGCGCCGCACGCCGTGCGGAAAACAGAATTTATCGTGCCCTGCTACAGCGTTTGGCAAATGCTCTATTATGCCGCCGGGCTAAAGATCTATGATCTCCTCGCCGGAAAATATAGTTTCGGCAGGTCGGCCATGCTTTCGCGAAACGAAACGCTGACCCGGCTGCCGAACATAAACGCGAAAAGCCTCCGCGGCGGCGTGTCCTATTTCGACGGCCAGTTCGATGACAGCCGTCTGCTCATCGACATAGCGGTCACGGCCGACAGGCACGGTGCCGCGATCTTGAATTACGCGCCGGTCACGTCATTGACAAAAGACACGACGGGCAGGGCAAACGGCGTTGTATTTCAGGACAGCGAATCCGGACACTCGTTCACAGCAGCCGCAAAGTGCGTGATCAACGCGACGGGAGCGTTCTGCGATGACGTTCGTAAAATGTCCGATCCCGCGGCCGAAGACCTGGTTACGCTGAGCCAAGGTGTGCATCTCGTATTTGACGGCACGTTTTGCCCCGGAGAATCGGCGACCATCGTCCCGAAAACCAGCGACGGCCGCGTTCTGTTCATAATTCCATGGCAAGGGCATACGCTCGCAGGTACGACAGACACTCCCATCGACCATGCCGAACCCGAGCCGCGTGCTTTAGAGCAAGAGATAGATTTTATCCTGCGGACCGCTGCCGGTTATCTGGCAAAGCCACCGTGCCGACACGATATTCTGAGCGTCTTTACGGGCATTCGCCCGCTGCTAAGATCGGCTGCAGCAAGCAGTACCGCCTCGCTATCACGCGAACACGCGATCGTTACGGACGCCGCAGGAATGATAACCGTAACCGGTGGGAAATGGACGACGTACAGGAAGATGGCCGAAGACACGGTGGATAAAGCGGTCGAAATGTCGGGATTTGAAAATCGTGCGTGTCGGACGAAGAACTTGCCCATCGAGGCGCCGCCGGAAGCAGAAAGAGGCGGCGGACGGCTGCACTCGAACCTGCCTTATACCCGTTCGGACGTTCTCCGAGCCGTACGCAGCCAAATGGCGCGAACAGTCGAAGATGTGCTGTCACGGCGAACGCGGGCACTGCTTCTCAATGCACGTGCCGCGGTCGAGATCTCTGAGCCTGTCGCTGAAATTATGGCTGAAGAATTAGGCAAGGATGACCATTGGTGCGTCGAACAGGTAAGGCAATTCACCGAGCTTTCGGAAACTTATTCGGCATGATCCCGGGCTATTCCGTCGAAACAACGTCCTCGCCGTGTAGCGCCGCATTTAGTGTGTGCCAGCTCAGCGAGGCGCATTTTACACGTGCGGGAAATTCCAGCACGCCGGCGAAGATCTTGAGTTTGCCGAGATGATTTTCGTCCGATTCGATGTCCAGTTCGCCGGTCACCATTCGGTGAAATTCATCAAAAAGGACATCGGCCTCAGCCTTCGTTTTGCCTTTGACCGTCTGGGTCATCATGCTCGCCGAAGCCTTCGAAATGGCGCAGCCCGATCCCTTGAACGCCACGTCTTTCACCGTATCGCCGTCCATTTCGACATAAACCCGCAGGGCGTCTCCGCACAAAGGGTTGTTACCGTCCGCCGAACGGTCGGCGTTCTCGATCTCGCGAAAATTCCGCGGATTTTTGTTATGCTCCAGGATCGTTTCCTGGTATAGCTCGTTAAGGTCTGACATTTAAATTTGCAAAATTGAATTCGTTAGCGAAGAAATTGCTTATCAGTTCGGATGCCCCAACTTTCAACAGCGCAGTTCCGTGTCCGCCGGAGTCGTAAATCATGAGCGGATACCGATAATTATCGACTTCCATTCGATTCAATTTCTGAACCGCCTCAGCCGACTCTTTGTCGTCCTTTGCCGCGATGAAAAGCAAATTGTGACTATTCCGATCCGTGAACTTTTCGACGGCTGGTTCGGTTGGCATATTGCCAAAATAGTTCAGCCCCGGCGACAGCAGTGCGACCGCCCTGATCTTCGGTTCGTCAGCGGCGTAGATCAACGCCAGGCTGCTCCCGTACGAAGCTCCAACTATTCCGATTTTCGCGGGGTTAACACTAGGCTGCTTCGTCAGGAAATCAACAGACGCGCCGACATCCTGGAGCATCGCCTTTACTGTCGCGCTGCTGCGGTCGGGTTTGATCTCCCGTCCATCGGCCGTCCTCACCGATTCTCCAAACCCGCGGCCGTCTATCGCGAGCACAGTAAAACCGCGCTTTTGGAGGATTCTCGCCAATTCATCGTACGAATGGCGGTCGCTCTCCCATTGATGCAGCAGCAGCAAACCGGGCGAATTTGGCTTGCTCGATTCAAAAAGTGAACCGATCAGTACGGTCTTGTCCGGCGATTCAATCGACACCGTCTGAGTGTCGGCAAGTTGAACAGGAGTGGTGGTCGCAACTGGTTCCGGGGGGCTTGAAGTTCCGGTCTTTGAGCCTCCGCCGCAGCTAACGCCGACAGCTGTGCCAAAAAGTATCGAAACCAAAATGAGCGCCCTGAACTCCATAATTATAATAAAAGATAATTATAACAGTTCAGGACACTGCGTTTAAGTTCAAAACAATCCCACCACATTCCCGTCTTCGTCTATATCTATTTTCTCAGCCGCGGGGTGCTCTGGCAAGGCGGGCATGGTGCGCATGTCGCCGCATACAGGATAGATAAAGCCGGCGCCGACGCTTGCGCGGACCTCGCGGACAGGCAGCGTAAAGTTTTTCGGTGCGCCTTTCATTATGGGGTCGTGGCTAAGGCTCAGGTGTGTCTTCGCCATACAGATCGCCAGATTGCCGAATCCGTTCGCCTCGTAATCGCGGATCTGTCCTTCTGCTTTTGTGGAATAGCTGACATCCTTGGCGCCGTAGATCTTGGTCGCGATGGTTTCGATCTTGGCCTTGATCGGCTGGTCGAGGTCGTATAGATACTTGAATTCGTTCGGCTGGTTTGCCGCGGCGATGACCATTTCCGCAAGCTCGATCGCGCCTTTTCCGCCTTCGGCCCAATGCCGGGAAACGGCCGCGCCGAGCGCTCCCGCTTCCATCGAGATGCGTTTTACGGCCTCGATCTCTTCGGGATGATCGGAATCGAATGCATTGATAGCGACGACCGGCGTTACACCGTGCAGCAGCACATTCTCGATCTGCTTGCGAAGGTTTTCGGCGCCGATCTCAACATCCTCAACATTCTTTTCCAGCATCTCCGGCGGCAGCGGTTTTCCCGCGACAACCTTGTATTTACCGCTATGAGATTTCAGTGCACGTATGGTCGCGACCAGCACGCAGGCGTCCGGTTTCAGGCCGCTGTAGCGGCATTTGATATTAAAGAACTTTTCGGCACCAATGTCCGCGCCAAAGCCCGATTCGGTCAGCAAATAATCAGCGCATTTGCTGCCGATCAAGTCGGCAAGAATGCTGCTGTTGCCGTGCGCGACGTTTGCGAACGGCCCGGCGTGGACCAGAGCCGGCGTATTTTCGAGCGTCTGCATCAGCGTCGGCCTTATCGCATCGCGCATCAGGACGGTCATCGCACCCGCCGCGCCGATCTGTTCGGCAGTAACCGGGGTTTTCTCGTGCGTCAGGCCGACGACGATCCTGCCGAACCGTTTCCGCATATCGTGCAGCGATGTGGTCAGGGCAAGGATCGCCATCACTTCCGACGCGACGGTGATATCAAATCCTGTCTCGCGCGGGATCCCGCCTTCCATGCGCCCGCCGAGGCCGACGATTATCTTGCGAAGCACGCGGTCATTCGTATCGACGACGCGTTTCCAGGTGATGCTGTGCGGATTGATATTGAGCGGGTTGCCGCGGAGCAGTTTATTATCCACCATCGCCGCCAGCAGGTTGTTCGCGGCTGTCACCGCATGGATATCGCCCGTCAGGTTCAGGTTGAATATTTCCATCGGCACGACCTGCGCATAACCGCCGCCGGCCGCTCCGCCCTTGATGCCGAATGTCGGCCCCTGCGACGGCTGCCGCAGCGAAATGACGGCGCGTTTGCCGAGCAGTTTCATCGCCTCCCCGAGGCCGATCAGCGTGGTCGATTTGCCCTCGCCGAGCGGCGTCGGTGTTATCGCCGAAATGTCTATATATTTGGCGTCCGGGCGGTCCTTTAGCCGGTCGAGCGACTGCAGGCGCAGCTTTGCAACATATCGGCTGCCGTAATTATCGAGGTCGTTGGCGGCCAAGCCGAGCTGTTCGGCTATCTCGTCTATCGGTAGTAATTTCGCGTTTTGGGCAATGGCAAGATCTGACAACATGAAACTACTCTCGCAGGAAATCTATGTGAAAAATGTGAGGATAATCACAATTTATCAGACTTTTTCGCCGATCGGGGCGGTGTGCGTCTCGTCCGTCACATTGCCGGTATTAAGGAGATTCGCGGGCTCGAAGAGCATAACTTCGGCCTCGTTTTCAGCGACGGGCCGATGCTCGACGCCCCGCGGAACGATCATAAACTCACCCGGCCCGAGACTGACCGACCGATCGCGAAATTCCAGCGTCAGATTGCCTTTAATGACCAGGAACATCTCGTCTTCGTTCTCGTGATAATGAAATGGAAAATCCGTCCCGTACGCCTTTACGAGCTTCACCTCCTGCCCGTTTAGCTCACCGACGACCTTCGGCCGCCAGTGCTCGTTGATCATTGCGTATTTTTCGAACAGATTTATTTTTTCCATAGCCGTTGGCGAATCGCGATCGGTTCTTATCGAGTTGGCGCGGCGAGAACGAGATCATCTCGCAGATCTGGCTTCAGTTCCGAATATGGAAGTACGATATGAATTATCCCGATACACCCTGGCCCGACTTGATATTCATCGAATGTGATCTTAAGTCCTTCTGGAGTGATACTCCAACCATCGAAATTCTCCTCCTTGGCGGAAGCGCTTTCCGCAAGATCAAAGGGTCCGCCCTGCCCGATCGCATTTATTTTCCCTTCCGGCAGCGGCTCACCCGGATTAACACCGTCGCATCCGCACGAAAGACATGTTCGCTGTAACCTTCCAATCGATAGTTTCGACAGATTGTCCAGATATTTCGCGCCGGGATCGAATAGATCTTTGAGTTCGATCGCATGTCCTTGTTGCAGATCGTAGGTTATCGTCGAAGGAAAATAGTCGTAGTTCAAGCCTCCGGTATATCCGTTCCAGTTCATCACGACGCTAGTGAGGCGTTCGGAATAGTAGTCAACTGTGTAGTCGAGATTAATCTCGAACTCACGCATCCCATCGCCTTTCTGCTTGCCATCGCGTTCCCGATTGATCAGGAATTTTCTGAAATCCTTTAACTGGTCATCGACGTGTTTTTTGACGAATTGGTTGAACGCCCGCTCGCCGGCGGTATAAGGTTTCGATAGTTGCGGATATTCGACACTGATGTCCAGACTGGAGCCCTCATTGCGGTCAGTTCGCTTGATTTCGACCGAGATAAACTTGGCTGTGTCCACGACTTTTGGTTCTGGAGAGGAATTGACGGGCTGATACGGCGAAATCGCTGGCGTCACCTCGCTTTCAGATTCGGCGCGCTGATGCAACTGACACGAGCCTCCGATCACCAAGAGACAGATCAATACTATCGTGCGATTCTTCATTTCCAGCAAGAACGGTCGTCCCTTCGGCATCTCTAGTTCATGCAAAAACCTCGATCACCTTCTGCACCGACTCCGCGAGTTTATCTACCTCTTCCTTCGAATTATAAAACGCAAACGAAGCCCTGGCCGTAGCGGGCACCTCGAAGAATTGCATCACGGGCTGGGCGCAGTGGTGGCCGGCGCGGACGGCTATGCCTTCCTGGTCGAGGATGGTCCCGATGTCGTGCGGATGAACGCCTTCAATGGTGAACGACAGTACCGAAGCCTTTTCCGCGGCCGTCCCGATTATCTTTACGCCCGGGATGTCCGCCATGCGTTCCGTCGCGTAATTGAGCAGTTCATGCTCGTACGCGGCGGCGGCTTCGAAATCGATCGAGTTTATATAATCGATCGCCGCCCCGAGCCCGATGCCCGCGGCGATCGCCGGCGTTCCGGCTTCGAATTTTTCGGGGATCGGCGCGTACGTGGTTTTGTCAAAGCTCACCGTCCGTATCATCCCGCCGCCGGTCTGGTACGGCGGCATTTGGTCCAGCCATTTTCGTTTTCCGTAAACGACGCCGCTGCCGGTCGGAGCGTACATTTTATGTCCCGAAAACACAAAGAAATCTGCGTCGAGGTCCTGTACGTCCACCGGAAAATGCGGTACGCTCTGGGCCGCATCGACCAGCACCGGCACGCCGAATTTATGCGCTGTCGCGATCATTTCCTTCACGGGATTGACCGTTCCCAGCGCATTCGAAACGTGCGTTACGGCGACCATCTTCGTCCGCTCGTTAAGCAGGTTCTCGTATTCGTCGATAATAAGTTCCCCGTGTTCGTTCATCGGGATCACACGGATCTTCGCTCCGCGCTCTTCCGCCGTTACCTGCCAGGGAATGATGTTGGAATGATGCTCCATCTGGCTGACGAGTATTTCGTCGCCTTCGCCGATGAATTTGCGGCCGTACGAATGCGCTACCAGGTTTATCCCCTCGGTCGTCCCGCGCACGAATATACATTCCTTCGCATCCAGCGCGTTAATAAAACGCTTTACCTTTTCCCGAGCGGCTTCGTACGCGGTCGTCGCATGCTGCGACAGGTAATGAACGCCGCGGTGGATGTTCGAATGTTCTTCGGCCAGATATTTCGAACCGCGGTCGATCACGATCTTCGGCACCTGTGACGAAGCGCCGTTATCCAGATACACCAGCGGCTTTCCGTTAACCGTCTGCGACAGCACCGGAAAATCACTTCTTACTTTCTCTACGTCCCAATTGCTCATTGTCTTTACAGCTGTTTCCATTTCTTTGCTCGCGGAGGCTCGATCCGTCTCCAGGATATTGTCGCGTTCCTGCCGCGAACCAGGTCATCGACCCGCAGCAGAACGTAAAAATCATTGGCGGCGTCCTTTACGCGGATAAGGTACATATTGCCCTTTACAGCTTTAACCAAGTGGCTGCTGGTGCTCACCGCTGCCTTGTTCAGGTGTATCTCGCCGGTGTCCACGGCCTGGCCGCGATCCGCACTGAGCCCGGCGTCAACGCTTACTGCCTGCTCGCCCGGCGATCCGTCCATTCCCGAAGCTCCGTCAGCACCATTACTTCCGGGCTTTCCCGGCGCTCCGTCCTGACCGGAAGCGTCAACGGAAACGTTGTAGCCTTTGCCCGGCTCTAATTCCGGATAAGGCTCAACCATCTTTACCTTTATTGCGTCGTCCCAATTCCTTTTCCCCAGGCTGATCATCTTGCTTCGGACGCCTGTAGAGCCCGGAACGAGAAACCAGTCCCATTCTTCGCCCGCCCGCATGTTGCCGTAAACCAGGTCCCATCGCTGGCGGCACCGCACTTCCGATTCTGAAACGAAGTCGAAACAGTTGCTGTCCGCCTTTGTGCTTTTCTTCAGCTTGCCGTGCCCGTCTTCAACATATGGCGAAGTAAGCGTGAACGTCCTTAATTCCGAAGAATAAGTTATCTGCGAGTTCACAGATCCGGATAACCCAAGTATGAAAAGAACTAATAGTCCGGCCGATCTCATATGTGCGCCTCCATAGGGTTTCCGGTGCCGGGAAAGCTGAATTACAAGCTGGCCTGCAACCGGTTAAGTACAGCGTCGTCCAATTCCTTTTTGATCGAATCAATGCCGATCTTGTTTATGATCTCTTCAGCAAATCCATAGGTCAGCAAATTTCTCGCCAGCGGTTCCGGCAGGCCGCGTGTCAGCAGGTAGAACAGCTCTTCTTCCTCGAGTTGGCCGACGGTTGCGCCGTGCGAACATTTAACGTCGTCGTTAAATATCTCGAGCTGCGGCTTTGTATCGACACGGGCTTCGTTCGACAACAGCAGATTCTTGTTCGATTGCTGAGCGTCCGTCCCATGAGCGTTTTCGCGAACGAACACCTTGCCGTTGAACACCGCACGCGAAGCGTCGTTGAGTACGCCTTTGTAATTCTGGTGCGAAACACAATTCGGAACCGTGTGGTCGATGACGGAATGCGTGTCGCTGTGCTGCGTGCTGTTCAGCATGTACAGCCCGTCCACCCATGCTTCGGCGCCTTCTTCCGTGAATTTAAGATCAATATCATGACGCGCGATCGCTCCGCCGAGGTTGATATTCGTCGAATTGTAAACGCTGCCGCGCTTCAGCGTCACCTCGGTCGTACCGATGTGAAACGCCTCGGGTGATTCCTTCTGTACCCGGTAATGCGTCAGGTTAGCATTGTCCTCGACAATGATCTGGACCGCCGTATTGGTCAAGCTTTTCGCTTCGCTCGAATATGTTTCGATCAGTGTCGCCTTGCTGCCGGCTTCGGCAACAACGAGAATGCGCGGGAATGCGGCCTTGCCCTCGCCTGCGTCAAATGTTATCTCGATCGGCTCTTGGACGGCGGTTTCCTTCGCGATGCGTATGACGCGCGGAGCCGCAAACGCCGCGTTCAGCGCCGCAAACCCGTTTCGCTCGAAATTGAAACTCCTCATCAGCGACGCAAACTTCGGATCGTTTACCTCTTCGCCTGATTCGCTGAATTCGACCGTCCAATCTTCCTTTGCGATCGGTGCGACGTTCGTATATTTCCAATCTTCCAGCTTCACGCCCGGAAAACCCTTTTCCGCGAATACCGCAAATGCCTCTTCGCGAAATGAGCGCTCCGCGCCGTTCGCCGATCCAATAAATTTCTTAAAATCTTCAGCGAACACCGATGCCGTCGCCGCTCCCACTTCCACAACCATGTGTCCCTACCTTTACTAAACTAAATTTCCGATCTGCCTTTTCATTAAGGCATTCATGCCCATGCAGCAAAAAGTTTTTTGCCAGCTTTAACTTGGCCTCATTTTCGGCCCGAGGCTTCTTTTCGTCTACTATCGTCGTCTTCTCGTAATCAAAGAGAAAATCGTGCCGGGCGAGAATATAATCAACGCCCATCGCCTCAACCTTTGATCGAAGTTCGTCGATGTTCTTCGATTCCCACAGCAATTTTCTGAACGTCCAATCCTCAAACAAATAATCCGAAAAATACGGCCGGTCGAGGTTATACGAATCACGCCGCATGTTGATCAGCCACACCTTTTCTTCGGCGTCCGTCTGGGTATTTAACATCTGGTAATACGGATAGTAATCCAGATTTCTCGCCAGATATTCATCGCGCGTTTCGCCGCCAAGCACCACGCCGATCGGATTTTTCTGCAAAAACCACGCCGCGCTCACCAGGATTCCTGCGACCGCCGCGGCGATTAACGAGAATTGAGCCGCCGTCCGCAGGTTTCCTTTTGGCCCCGACAGCGTCTGCACCGACATTGCGATCGCTATCGCCAAAACCGGAACGATCGGCAGCAGGTACCGAAGCTGCTGGCTCGAGAACAGCCAGAACAGGAACATAACGCCGCAGACCCCAAGCGCCGCTTTTAATTCAACCGGCAGCTCAAATTTCCAAAGAGCCCAGATGACCAGCGGCAACCCGAGCAGGAATGCAATGCCGAGCACGCCGTCAAAATATGCCGGCAATTCCGGCTGGGCCGCGACCGAGAGGTTCCACGGCGCCGCCACGTAATCCAAAGCCGATTTCGACGCGCCGCCATACTGCGCATTCATTATCTGGAACAGCTCCGAACGCTCAACGTCCCAGCCCTCGGCCTCGCCCGGCCATATATTCATATAGAACGGGAACACCGGGCTGCCCGTCTCGGCCCAGGTCCTCAGGTACCATGGTGCCGCGATAACAGCCGCCAGTACCAAGGCGGCAAAACCCGAAACGAACACCTTCCCCGCGTTGCCGGCGCCCTCGTCCTTTGCCTTCTTCGCTCGCAATAAGACAATCAGGCCGATAGCCGCGATCACGAACAGCGTGGTCAGCTTGGACGCAAGCGCCGCCCCGAGAAACAGCCCGGCCAAAATGACCCAGCCGCTGTCAGGCGACCTCCACCACCGGCCCACCGCATATATCGCCAGCGTTACATACAGCGCCAGCGCCAGGTCGATATAACCGCTCGATGCCACGTGAAAAGCCGTCGGCACCGTCGCGACGATCAGCACTGCGATCAGGGACAGACGCCGCTCGACGTTCAATTCCCGCGCCCACCCGAAAACCGCGATCAGCACCAGCGGAAAGAATGCAAAATTTATCGCACCGGCCGCGACCTCGCCCGCCCGCACGCTGATCATCTGCCCCATCAGCATCGCCCACACGGTGTGCATTTCCGTTCCGAGCGCCAAGTAGCTGGCGATATTGCCTTGGACGAACGCGCTGCTGCCCTGTGCAATGAATGCTTTCGGCACGGCGTAGTGATAAAGCAGCGTGTCCTTTGCGGTCGGCGGAGCAAGCGCCGCGACGGCCGCCAAAACCACCGGCACCGCGATCAAAATAAGCAGCAGGCGATCCAGGCCCGAAAAGGTTTCGGGAACGCGGCTCTCTTCACGCGCCTCGCGTACACGCTTGAATGAATAGACCGCACACGCAAGCCCCAAAAGCACCGAAAACGCCGCCGCCCGAGAACCGTAAAGCCCCGCAAGCCCGAGAAAAAACCATATCAAAGACCAAACCGCCGCACCGGCCGCCGTTTTCATCGCGAGTTCGAGCAGGTGCGAATGATTCTCGCTGCGCGTCAGCCGTACGAACGACAGCAGAAACGTTCCCGTACCAAACCACGCCGCAGTAATAAACACCGCGCTCAGCCCGCCGGCAACCGTGTCAACAATTCCTTCGGCACCGACGAAAGGTCCGCGAATGCCGCCGAGATATTCGCCGATTCGGCCTACGTCCGCTCCGCGGTTGCTGAAGAACGCCGCCAATAGAACGATCGCCCAAATGGCCACGGCGATGGCCGCGGGCGTTGAACTCGATGTGTTTTCCTTCGGCTGGCTCAAGTTCGTTCGGTTACTCGCTCTCGAGAATTTTTCTAAGATCTTCGTCGATTGGCATCGGCTTGAACGGGCTAACACTCGCGCCGCCGGTGTTTCCCTTCGGATATATCCCGAACGGGGTTTTTGTTGCCGCTCCCGCGATTCGCAGCATTTGCCCGGCGGCTTCACCGGCATCTCGCTCCCGCAAACCGTGCTTCAGCATCAGCCAATGGACACGCGTATGGGCCGCCGTGTCCGATTGCCCCAAGACGTGCGCCCGTTCCAGGTGTCGAAATGCCTCACGTGCGTCGCCCGCCGCCGCGGCGTTATCCGCTAGCCGAAGTTCTCTATCGAATTGCTGCTTGACCGCCGTCTTCAGCATATTATTTTGCCGCCGACCTGACCCAGTCGTAGCCCTTTTCCTCGAGCTCAACGGCGAGTTCCTTGCCGCCTTCCTTGACGATCTTTCCGTTCGCAAGGACGTGCACGAAATCCGGCTGAATGTAATTCAGCAGCCTCTGGTAATGCGTGACAAGGATGATCGCGTTCTCGCTCGACCGCAGTATGTTCACGCCTTCCGCGACGATCCGCAGAGCATCAATGTCCAGCCCAGAATCCGTCTCGTCCAGGATCGCAAGCTTCGGCTCCAGCACCGCCATCTGCAGTATCTCGTTCCGTTTTTTCTCACCGCCGGAAAATCCTTCGTTGACCGAGCGTTTGAAAAATTGCGGGTCCATTTCGACGACCTTAGCCTTTTCCTTCAGGTAATCGTTAAATTCCAGCGGATCAAGCTCTTCTTCACCGAGGTGCTTCATCTTCTCGTTATACGCAAGCCGAAGGAACTGCGAATTTGAAACACCCGGTACTTCGACCGGATACTGGAACGCCATAAAAACGCCGCTCCGCGCCCGCTCGTCCGGCTCCAATTCGAGCAGGTCCTTGCCTTCGTAAATGACCTCGCCCGAGATCACTTCGTACGACGGATGTCCGGCCAGGACCTTCGACAACGTCGATTTTCCCGAACCGTTCGGCCCCATTATCGCGTGGACCTCGCCCTTATTGACCTGTAGGTTCAGGCCCTTCAAAATTTCCTTGCCGCCGATTCCGGCATGCAGATCTTTGACTTCTAACAACATATTGATTTTTCGTATTCAGCGATCAACGCGACCCCCGAAGTTTCATAAGATTCTAATCGACCCCACCCAATTTATGCGTTCTTTGATAAAGATGTTTCAAGAAATATCCCGCCCTTAAGAAATGTCACCGCATTTCCGCCGATCTTTACCCGCTCACCCGCAAATTCGCAGAAAAGCTCGCCGCCGCGTTTCGATACCTGTCGCGCGAATAGTTCGTTCCTGCCCAATTCGCCTGCCCAGTACGGTATCAGCGAACAATGGATGGCCCCGGTTACCGGATCTTCCGGGATCCCGATCCGCGGAGCGAACATGCGCGATGCGAAATCGCAATCGTCTCCCTTTGAGGTCACGATCACCTCGTCATAGGGAAGCCGCGCCAACCGCGCCATATCAGGCGACAGCGAACGGACGTCTTTCTCGTGCTGCAGCAGGGCCATCACCATGTTTCCCTGTGTTTCCCAAGTCTTCAGCGGCACCATCCCGAGCGCAAGTGCAAGTTCCGGCAGCGGCTCGATCTCCTGGACCGGATAAGCCGGGAAATCCAGCACCAGCCGGTCTCCCTGTTTTTCTACTGCCAACTCGCCGCTGCGATGCGAATGAAAACGAACGTGCCCGTCCTCTGTCTTCAGCTCGTTAAATATCACATGGCCGCTCGCCAGCGTCGCGTGCCCGCAAAGGTTGACCTCGACCGTGGGCGTGAACCAGCGAATGTCGTAACGGCCGTCATTCTTCACAAAAAACGCGGTTTCCGCCAGGTTATTCTCGGCCGCGATCTGCTGCATCACATCGTCCGCCAGCCATTCGTCCAAAGGCACGACCGCCGCCGGGTTTCCCGCAAACGGCTTCGAAGCAAACGCATCAACCTGATAGATGTCTAGTTTCATACGATTCGTTATCGCTGCGCGGCGATCGCCTGGATCTCTATCCCAACACCGAAGTGCAATTCATTCACCGGTACGATCGCCCTTGCCGGCCGGTGATCGCCCATGACCTTCGCGTAAACCTCGTTCACTCTTCCCCATTGTTCCATGTCGGAAACATAGATCGTCATCTGTACGACCTGCTGAAGATCGCTGCCGGCGGCATGTAGAACCGCCTCGACATTTCTCAATGCCAATTCCATCTGCTCCCCGATCTCGCCAGTGAACGGTTCTCGCGTCTCAAGGTCCATCGGCAATTGGCCCGACACGAAAATAAATCCGTTATGTTCGATCCCCGGCGAATAATGTCCTTTCGGTTGCGGCTGGTCCTCGGGTTGAATAACCTTCATAAATATCGACTGCTTCTCAATTCCTTCCCGTATACTTCAATGCCATCATCGTCAGGTCGTCATTCCGTTCGGCGTTTCCCCGAAATCCGCTGACGGCACCGACGCACATTTTCAAAAGATCGGTAGGATCGGCCTCATGCATTCCGTCCACGGCCTGCGTCAGCCGCTCGATCCCAAATTCCGCCCCGGCTTCGTCAAATGCCTCGGTCACGCCGTCCGAATAAAGCAGGAGCGTCTCACCCGGATGCATTTTTACGCCGCTCGAAATAAAGCTGCTGTCGCTGAACATTCCCAGCGGCAGCCCCGCCGATTCCAGATGTACAATGCCGCCGCCGCCTACGATGATCGGCGCCAAATGGCCCGCGTTGCAAAATTCCACCTCGCCCGCCGCGTTCATTTTGCCGCAGATAAGCGTTGCGTACTGGTTCGCCAGCGTGCTCTCGCAAAACAGCCTGTTTGCACGTTCGACCAGGTCGCACAGGGGCATCTCCAACGGTATCAACGCACGAAACATCGCGTGGAGGTTCGACATCAGGATCGACGCCGCCATTCCCTTGCCCGACACGTCGCCGAGGATAAAGTAAACATCGCCGTTCTGCCGGATGATGTCGACATAATCGCCGCTGACCGCTCCGGCCGGCTGATATGCAAGGTCGACACTCCAAAAATCGCCCGCTTGTTCCGGCTTCGGCAGCAGCCCGTTCTGGATCTCGGCCGCAAGCTGAAGATCGGCCTGGATACGGTCGAGCTCCTTTTGCGTCAGGTCTTCCAAACAGAGCCGGACCAGCGGATCCGACAACAGCCTTTCCGGTTCGATCGGCCCGCGGCATTCGTCGCATAACCCGAACTTTCCATTTTCAAATCGGCCCAGCGCCGCATCGACCTCCGCTAGCAGCCGCGCGAATTCCGGTTCGGCGCCGTCCCGCGACCTTGCGATCTCCAAACGCTCGCGTCGATTCAGAAGCTCGTCGCGAAGCATCCCATCCAACTCCGCCGTAGCGGCCGGTGCCAATACTGCCTGCACGCTTTCCATCGTGAACCCTCTCTGGCCTTAGCTAAAACCCAGCCTTCCGATCACCGGCGAGCCTACGCTTCACGCCTTTTCGGCCGCCTGAAAATCGAAATAATCGCCACAATCGCGATCACCGTCCAAACTCCATTCACAAAACTCGACGGATACGCCCCGTAATAGATCGTGTTAATGAGCAGCAGCACGCTCGCCACAATGTTCAGGTACTGATACGCTGACGAATCGCCCTTCAGCCTTCCGAACGAAACCGCAGCGTAAGCAAGCAATAGCAGGATCGCGCCGATCCAACCGAGCACGTCGAAAACCAACGCGTCCATTACCCTACGCTTCCCTCAAGCTTCAATCCCAACAATTTCTGCGCCTCGACCGCGTATTCCATCGGCAGCTCGCGAAACACTTCCTTACAAAAACCGTTGATTATCAGCGAAACCGCGTCTTCCTGCGATATTCCTCGCTGCTGCAAATAGAAGAGCTGTTCTTCGCTGATCTTCGACGTAGTCGCTTCGTGCTCGACCTTGGCCGAATTGTTCATCACCTCGATGTACGGGAACGTGTTCGCCTCGCACTTGCCGCCGATCAGCATCGAATCGCACTGCGTATAATTCCGCGCGCCTTCCGCCTTCGGCATCACCTTCACCAAGCCGCGGTATGAATTATTCGATCGTCCCGCCGAAATGCCCTTTGATACGATGGTCGACTTCGTATTTTTGCCGAGGTGGATCATCTTCGTGCCCGTATCGGCGATCTGGGCGTTGTTCGTCAGCGCGACGCTGTAAAATTCGCCGATCGAATTGTCGCCCTGCAGGATCACCGAGGGATATTTCCACGTGATCGCGGAACCGGTCTCGACCTGCGTCCACGAGATCTTCGAATTTACGCCGCGGCACGCACCGCGTTTCGTCACGAAGTTATAAATTCCGCCCTTTCCGCTTTCATCGCCCGCGTACCAGTTCTGCACGGTCGAATACTTGATCTCTGCGTCGTCCAGCGCGACCAGTTCTACGACCGCCGCGTGAAGCTGGTTCGTATCGAACTGCGGCGCGGTACAGCCTTCGTTATAGGCCACATAACCGCCCTCTTCCGCGACGATCAGCGTTCGCTCGAACTGTCCCGATTCCTGCGTGTTGATGCGGAAATAGGTCGAAAGTTCCATCGGGCAGCGAACGCCTTTCGGAATATAGACGAACGATCCGTCCGAAAACACTGCGGAATTTAGCGCGGCGTAATAATTGTCATTGACCGGCACGACCGACCCAAGGAACTTCTTGACCAGCTCCGGATAATCCGCGACCGCCTCGGTGAACGAGCAAAATATCACGCCCGCTTCCTTCAGTTTTTTCTTGTACGTCGTCGCGACCGAAACCGAATCGAACACGGCATCGACCGCCACGTTCGCAAGCATTTTCTGCTCGGACAGCGGAATACCCAGCTTTTCAAACGTCTTGATCAGCTCCGGATCGACCTCGTCCATGCTCGCCTTTTTCGCCTTCTGCTTCGGTGCGGAATAGTAAGAGATGTCCTGAAAATCGATCTGCGGATATTTGAAATTCGCCCAATTGCTCGGCTCCGACATTTTCTGCCACTGCCGAAACGCCTTCAGGCGAAATTCGAGCATCCATTCCGGCTCGTTCTTTTTCGCTGAAATGATCCGGATCGTATCCTCGGACAGGCCCTTCGGTATCGTCTCCGTTTCGATGTCCGTGACAAATCCGTATTTATATTCTCTGTTTTTAAGTAACTCTGCTGCTGTACTCATTTGATTTTATTCACCGCCGCCAAAACGCTGTGCTGCCTGGGAACACCGTAACAGGATGTGTATCTCCGGCAGGCCTTCTGGAACCGGCCGAAATTGCCTGCATCCTGCTTATCCTGTCCATCCTGTTCGAATTCCTCCACCGCCTTGCGTCTCTGCGTTTAAATGCACTTCTAAACCCTCTGCGGTTCGATCGTCTTGTGTATCCCTTGTATCTGGTGGAACATCTCGTCCACCGAACGCTCCGAGCCGACAAGCTGTGCCAGCGTTATCTGCGACAGTGCGTTCTCTACTATCTCATGCAGCCCGACCAGCACCGGCCGTATGCCGCAATCGCCGTTATGCACGCAAATTTCCTTAACGCCCGTATAGCTGTCGCAGTGCTTGTTCAGCACGTCTTCGTCCAATACCTTGATTATTTCGTTCAGGCAGATCTCGCTCGCCGGCCGCGACAGAAAATATCCGCCCTTGGTCCCGCGCGTCGACTGGACAAACCCCGCCTTGTTCAGCAGCCACATGAGCTTGCCGGCATTTGCCGTCGAAATGCCTTCACGCGCGGCTATCTGCGGCAGCGTCAGCGATTCGCCGTCCTGCAAATACGCAAGCTGCACAAGACACCTTAACCCATATTCTTCTTGTGCCGAGATCTTCATAAGCCAATGACAATTAACGGTTTTACACCGATTTCCGTAACCCTTAGAATCTCAAATCATTACTTTTTTGTCAAGATTACAAGCATACCTCGGACCGCCGATCCGCGTTCGCCCGGGACCGGCAGCCCATTATAAATTCGGCCCTACTTAATATCTACCAATTCGACTATAAATATCAGCGTCGCGTTCGGCGGAATTACGCCGCCGGCGCCGCGTGCGCCGTAGCCGATCGTCGGCGGTATCACCAATATCGCCTGGTCGCCGATCTTCAACTGCGCGATTCCCTCATCCCAGCCTTTTATGACCTGTCCGGCGCCGAGCACGAACGAAAAGGGCTGCCCGCGGTCGCGGGAGCTGTCAAATTTCGTCCCGTCCGTCAGCGTACCCGTATAATGAACGACGACCGTTTCGCCCGCTTTCGGCTGGCGGCCTGTGCCCTTTTGGGTAACAAGGTAAGTAAGGCCGGACGGCGTCTTGACCGCGCCGGATTGTAGATTCGCTGGTGTTGACATAGGTTTTCTGACGACGGGCTTCCGCACGGGCCTTCTGGCCCTGCGTGTCTGTGCGTCGGCGTCTATATGAAATGCGGATATCGTTAAGATCGCGACTGCCGCGATCAGCAGTTTTCTGCTCATAAGTCATGGCAAAAAGATTGTAACATTGCCCGCGGCGCAAATCCCGACGCCGGGGCCGAATTTACACAAAAAGAGGCGGTGACATGTCACCGCCTCGGTCATAAACACACAAGGGATATGGCCTATTCGCCGCCGACGGTCATTTCACCGATCAGCAGCGTCGGCGATGCGATCGTGCCTAGCTTGAAGCTCATGTCGTTGCCGACGGCTTTTACGTCGCTCAACACCTTCAGCACGTTGCCCGCAACGGTGATCTCCTGCACGGCGTGGGTAAGTTCGCCGTTCTCTATCCAGGTCCCGTTCGCGCCCATCGAAAAATCGCCGGTCGTCGAATTAAGCCCCTGGCCGCCGACGCGGTCCAGGTAAAGGCCTTTTTTGACGGATTTGATGATGTCCGCCGGGTTGGCATCGCCATTTTTGATGTACAGGTTCGTACTGCCGACGTTCGGATTCCCCTGATAACTTCGGGCCGCGTTGCCCGTCGGCTTCACGTTCAGCCGCCGTGCCGCGTAAGCGTCGCACACGTACTGTTTCAGCACGCCCTTGTCCACCACCACGACGCTCGATGACTTGACGCCCTCCGCGTCGAACGGCCGCGATGCCATGCCGTCGGCCATTATCGCGTCGTCAACGATCGTGATCGCCGGCGAAGCGATCTGCTGCCCGACCTTGTCCACAAGGTACGACATGCGCCGGAATATGCTCCCGCCCGATGCCGCTGAGAAAACGTCGCCCAGCAGAAAACTTGCCACTCGCGGGTCCAAAACAACCGGAACAACAGCGGATTTCACTTTCCGCCCGCCAAGCTTCCTGATCACCCGCCGCCCCGCTTCTTCGCCGATCTCCTGCGGCGACGCAAGTGTATTGAGGTAGCG
>JAEZIT010000099.1 GCA_023436495.1 Acidobacteriota bacterium | reverse complement strand
ACCAATAGCAATGCGGCGAATCCGCCGCCGCAAAGAAGAACGACCGCTCCTAGGATCCCGACGACCCAGAGCCATGCCTTGGACGACCGTTTCGGCTGCATCGAATAAGGGATCTGAGGGTTCCGTTCCGTCGGCGAGGCCTGGTGATTTGGTTCCGTTCCGAGCGGGCGGTTCATTATGACGGTCTCCGGCAGCACACCTGCTTTTGAATGCGTAAGGATAGAGCCGTCGTCCAGACAGAAATTCAGGCTGTCGTCGGCATAGCTCTTACCGCATTTAGGGCAAACCTTCATAACCGGAGATAATTAGAACCCGATTCGTGGCGGGAACTTGGAAGACATTATACGCATACGGCCGGATAAACGCGACTTTTAGAAATGCCTAGGCTCCCATGGCTCCGCCGCATCGTCCGCAGAAACGAATGTGCGGCGGATAAGCAGCCCCACACCGGCCACACAACCGCTCCGCCTGCGAAGGTTCGGGCCGATAAACGGACGTAAATCCGACCGGCCTCGTGGCGGCTGTGGCCGTGGCCGAAATGCTCATCCCGCAGCGCCCGCAAAACTTGGAATTTGCCGGCAGCGGCGCAGCACAGCGCGGACACGGAAATTTGTCTCCACCTTCACCCGCTGAAACCAGCGTGAACGACCTATTGCCGCAGCGGCCGCAAAACTTCACCCCTTCCGCAAATCGCGCTCCGCAGGTCGCACACGCGACAATGCCGGGCATGAGGCTAGAACTTGCTGCTCCGCTGCTACCGGCTCCCTGCGAAGACGATGGCTGGCTGTGCTGGCCATGGATCGACCGGAGTTGCGCCTGGATAAGCTGCTCCTCGGCTCCTTCGCGAATCTCGATCACTCGCTCGTCGTCGCGTTCGCCGGCCTTGGATACGCGAAGTATATGGCGGCCTGGCGGCAGATTCGTCAGAACAACGCGGCCGGAACTACCGACGCTTCCCTTTCGCTCGTCATCCACGTAAACTTCCGAAGCCGCGGGTGCCAGAATGACCAACCGTGACGACCCCGCTCGCTTGCTCTCGTCAACGTCGGACGCGGCGTCCTCAAGCTCTTCGATCCATTCGACGACGCTCGATGGGCGTTGTGCGGGATCGATCTCCAGCGACCGCATGATCACACGATCGACGTCCGAAGGTATATCCGTTCTAAGTGTCGCCAGCGGTTCGGGCTTGTGCATTATCTTCTGCATCACCAGTTGCATCAGGTCGCCCGTAAATGGCGTTCGCCCCCCTAGCATTAGATATGCGATCGTGCCCAGGGCATACAGGTCTGCACGAACGTCGACGCCCATTTCGGGCTGCATCTGCTCCGGCGACATGAATTCCGGCGTTCCGATTATCCCGCGTGACGACGGCGTTGCGTTCGAAGCGGTGTCCGTGACCGTTTGGTTAACTATTTTCGCGAGGCCGAAATCGCCCACCTTCACAAACCCCTCGGAATTCCTGCCCTTCTGCATGATAAAAATATTCGCGGGCTTGAGGTCGCGGTGTAGAATTCCCATTTCGTGGGCAGCGTCGACTCCGTCGGCGATCTGGCGCAGCAGCCGAACGGCACGTTTTACGGGCAGCGTGCCTTCGCGGCGGAGCAGCCTATGTAGGGTTTCGCCTTCGACATACTCCATTACAAGATAGAAAATTCCATCGCGGCTCTCGCCGAAATCGGTGACGCTTACGGTGTTAGGATGCTGGATGGAAGCAGCCGCCTGCGCTTCGCGCTCAAAGCGCGCGATCGCCTCACCTTCTTGAAGGTCCTCGCTATTGAGCAGGTCCTGCCGAACGGTTTTCACCGCGACACGGCGCGTTTCAAATTTCATATCGCGCGCCAAATAGACCTGTCCCATCGCCCCGCGTCCGAGTCGCTTTTCGAGCATGTATCGCAGAGCTAAAAGCTGCGTTCCCGGAAGCGTCTGCCGCGTGCGCTCCTGATCGGTCGGGCAGAATTCTACCTCGTCAGGGTAACAAAGTTCGCATTTAGGGCATTCCTTCATCGGTAATCGTCAACCTAGATATTGTAACCGAATACGGAACGCGTGCTGAATCCGTATTTTGCATTTTGGACAATGAAATTTAATATTGCTATAATCCGAATTTGCTTTTTGGGTCGATAGCTCAGTCGGTAGAGCAGCGGACTCTTAATCCGCGGGTCGCAGGTTCGATCCCTGCTCGGCCTACCATTAGTCGAAAAGGCTTTCCAACAATGTTCGGAAAGCCTTTTCGATTTTCGTTTTTCCTGTTTGCGTTCCGTTTTCGAGAGCCTTTTCACAAAGTAAACAATTAATTGATCAAACGCTTTCCCGCCACTTAAGGACCTCTTCGCGGAGGATCGGATTCTGCTGGAAACTGCCTGTCTGCCCCTGTGCCGCAGTTGCACGCTGGATGTGCCAATAGCTTAGGCCCAGCTTTCCTATTGACCGAAGATAGCGGCTTCGGGAACGGAATTTCCCGTTGAACAGTCCGCCGAGCAGCCAGCCGGAGCTGCGGAACGCTGATGTCGCGATCGCCGCGTGGTCTTGCGGGATCAGCCCACGGGCTATATCAATCGCCAGCATCTCTTTCAGGATCTTGTTCTGCCGGTACATGATATAAAACGCGAAGCCTACGAATATCAGAAAGAACGGTATTTCCAAGATAAGGTAGCCGACGAGAAAACCATCGAGCCCTCCTAGAACGGCCATGCCGTTCCATATCGCATGCAGTGTTACTGCCGCGATATAGCCAATTACCGGCATAATGATCCGAACGATCATATTATGCGATTCACGTGCGATGCCGCAGCCAATGCCGGTCATTGCCGTGAACGTAACATGCGCGAACGGCGACAGCACACCGCGCATGAAGAACAGTACTATCAAGCCTCCGAGCCCTGCCTGACCGATCGCCTGACCGTAATAAAGTACGTTCTCGACCGTTGCAAAGCCGAGGGCAATAACGCCGCCGAAGACGATGCCGTCGAGAATGTCATCGAAATACCGACGGAAAAAGATAAGTAGGATAAGCAGGCCAATACCTTTGGAACCTTCTTCGAAGATCGGAGCCGATACCACGGCCGCTACTGCCGGGCCGAAAACCGCTCCCAAGGTCGTGTTTATAACGAACGAGACAACGACTGCGACAAGTGCACCCCATGCGAACGCGAGAGCCAGCAGCCACAAGGGCTCAGGATCGTAACGGTCGAGCCAGATCAGCGGCAGCAGATAAATCACGGCCGGCGTAAAGGCGACGACTGAAGCAATCACCGCCGGGACTATCCCAACGCTGGCGAACATCAGCGCGACCACGATCAGCGACAAGAATACGATCGCGAAGATGGTTACGCCGATACCGATGTATTTGCCGGTCTTTCCGGGCTGAGAGCGGGCCTCAAGCTGGCCCAAGCCGATGTGTGCGAATGAGTTTTGAAGATTGTCAGGCTTTGATTCGGCTATCGCCTGAAAATGCTGCACCTGACGCTCGCGAAAGTCGTCCGGAGACTGAATAACCGGTGCACTGCCGGCAAATGCGGTACGTTCTTCGATATGAACGGCCGCCGTAACGCCGTTCTTACCAAACTGGACCGTGTCGCCCGATTTCAAGCGCGCAGTCCCGATACGTTCGCCGTTTAGCAGCGTTCCGTTCGTGCTTTGATTATCCGTAACATAATAGCCATCGGCGCGGGCTTCGATAAAAGCGTGCTGTTTTGAGGCGATGCGTTCCCCAACGGGATCGAACCTGACGCTGCAGTTTTCACCTCGGCCTATGGTCAAAAATCCGGTCCCGAGATCAAATGTTCGGCCGGCGAGCGAACCGCTGTTGACGGTAAGGTGCAGTTTCATAAAAGGGTTCTCGATATCTGAAAAATCTAAAACCGGGCAACTCGTCCCGGTCTTAGGTTCTGAAATGATCTAAGCTGCCCTAGTTCGGCTGTACAGACCCGGGCGATGGCAGATCGCCCGGCTGTCCAAATACCCTGATGTGTATACCATTATCGGAGCTGTTTATTCGGTACCAAGTGTTGGTCGACGGACGATAAACTGCGACATCGGCCTTTCCATCGCCGTCAAAATCCGACGGCACGGGAATATCTTCGTCGATGCCGAATTGATATCCGGCATATCCGCCGCTTTGCGAGTTGAGAATGTACCAGATCCCGGTGGATGGCCGGTAGATCGAGAGATCGGCGCGGCCGTCCCCGTCAAAATCGGCGTGCATCGGACGGTCGCCGTTTTGACCGAACGGAGCGATCATAGCGATCGTTGATGAACTCTGCAAAATATACCAAACTCCGGACGAAGGCCTCCACACCGCCAGGTCAGACTTGCCGTCGCCTTCATAATCGCCAGTGAAGACCTTATCGCCAGACGTTCCGAACTGAAGAATGCGAATACCCAGCGTACTTTGATTGATGTACCAGACGCCGGTGGAGGGCCTCCAGACAGCAATGTCCGTGCGTCCGTCGGCGTCGTAATCTCCTGGAACTGGAACATCGCCGTTCATTCCGAACTGAGCCGCCATGTTGGAACCGGAACTTCCAACGATCCACCAAATGCCAGTGCTAGGCCGCCATGCAGCAAAATCAGATTTTCCGTCGCCGTCATAATCGCCCGGTACTATAATGTCTCCAGCAATACCCCACTGCCTCGTGATCGGCAAACTATCGGAGCTCCGTTCGATCTGCCAGTTACCGGTTGCCGGACTGTAAACGGACAAGTCGGTCTTACCGTCGCCGTCGAAATCGGACACGACGTTCTTCGCCGGCCCGACGGCGCCTGTGACGTCCACTATCAACAAGCCTGATGCCATGTCGCCGACAAGTACTTTATCTTCGCCGAGAAACGGAAATACGGCCCAATTGCCGTTATATGTGGTCGGCAGCGCATTCTGAAAACTGTCGCTGCCGCAGATGACGTCCCAGGGCCTGGATTCGATGATGTTAAGGTCTTCTTCGCTGGGGGCGAAGGTTGGCTGGTACGTGTCATACTGCCCGATTCGCCTCGGAGCAGTTGGCGTATTAAGATCGAATACCTGAACGCCTGCTTGATACCACGACACATACAGCTTCGAGCCCATTACGACCGGGTTGTGCGGGGTCACCGCATTCAGGCCGAGATCGTTCATCGAAATGCGGTTTACCAGAACCGGCTGTGCGGGATTCGAAATATTATATACGCGAAGGTCGCCTGGCGTCGGGCCGTTGCTTGCCGTTACCTCGCGAGCACTATATAAGTACTGTCCGTCCTCGCTTGTCCATGTGCTGTGCATGCTGTTGCCCGCTGTTATCGTCGTGCTGGGATCTTCAATAAATCCAAGCAGATTCGGGGCTTGCGTGCCGATATTTGAAATATCGTATATCTCCGTCCGGCCGCGAACCGTCGATGTACCCCAACCTGACGTAAACATCCGATTCCCGCGAATGTGCATCGCATGGACCCAACTAACTTCAGTCGGCGTAATGTCCCGTATAAATACCGGCGACGACGGATTCGAGACGTTTATGACCTTCAATAACTTCGTGCTGAAGCCGTTAAAGTTTTCGATCAGATAATCGACCCCATTCTGTTGAAACACAACCATTTCGTGGATCGAATTGAATCCGTTTCCATTAGAAGAATTCACGATACCAAGAAGAACGGGGCTTGCCGGATTGGTCAAATCGACAATATGAACGCCGCCCCCGTTACCGCTGCCGAAATAACCGCGGTTGCCGATAACGATGGCTTCGAGAAACTGCTGATTTGCACCCGGGTTGTACCAGGACGCAAGCGTCGGGGCGTCGGGGTTGGAAATATTGTAGATGAACGCACCGCGGCAGTTATAACTGCCCTGAACGGCGATGTTGCCGTCGCCATAAATATCGGCATACTTCAATTGTGACGAACTGCCGCAATTGGGGGCGATCTGAGACCTAAGGCGGACCTTTTGGGCTGAAACCAGGGTCGCGGCGGCCAAAAGTGCAATGACGACCATGGCCGATATCCCGATGGATCGTACGATTGGGGAAGTGTTTGAAATCATAGCGTCTCCGGCAAATTATGGGCAGGAAAATTAAAAAAGCATTTTTACCTATTTCTTGAAAGAAAACAAGATAAAAAAGCTTTTGGCAGACGAAATGAAATATTGTTTAGGATGCAGCCTGATGAGAAGCTTCGCGGAAAACAAGATCGAATGTGCCCGGTTCTACCTTCCGAAAGCGGCGATTGCGATTCAAAGAAACAGCGATCGAGATCGTCGGGTTGTTGCCCTTGAATTCCATTCCGCCGGCTACCAGCAGATTATAAAGCTCGTTCACATGCAGCGGCTTCCCCGACTCGCGAAGGAGAAGCGTGCAGGCCTGCGTGATCGTTCGGTCGCTGAACCGATGGCTGATCGGTTCAATGTTCTGGCTTATCGACGGAACACCGCGATTCTGGTTAATATAGGCGATCGTGCTCGATGACCGGTTCTGGCTCCGGGCAGGCGGGCGATAGTTCTGGGAAACGCCCTGCTTACGGGGGTTCGGCAATCGGCGCGATTCCGGAACGTCGCTGAAATCATCTTCGATCGCCATTTGCCTTCCACGGTCGAACATGCGGCTGCCGGAGCGCATTGTCACCAAAAGGCTGTCGATCGCTGATTCGGTCTGGGCTGCACTGTTTTCGAGCGCTTCTATCTCCTGCCTGAGTCGTTCGGCCTCTTCCTGCACTTCGCGCAGCCTTCCAGACAACCTGCTCTGGGCATTGCGTGTCTGTCGAAGACTAGTCTCAAGTGTTGCTATAAGATTCTCGTCTAACATATTGCAGGCATTTGGCTTAGGGGGCAAACATCGTAGGTCGGCCAAGCTCAGCGGTTTCGATCAATTACAAATTCGGGAATCTCTTCCAATGCAGAACGATACCCTGTTTCCGGCAAAACTTCAAGGTTTTTTCGGGCAGTCTCGGCCAGTTTGTAAGCGATTCCCCGAACACGTTCCAGAATCCCGAGATCTTTCAGCCTATCAACGATCTCCTTCCGGCTTACGTTTTCATAGCCGCCAGAGAACATTACGTCTTCTAGCTCCCTCCGGACTGCCGGCCGCTTTTCCCGAAGATAAATCAGCGGAAGCGTCAATTTCCCTTCTATGAGATCTGCTCCGGCAGCCTTTCCGAGCACCTCCGGGTCCGCGGTGAAATCTAGAATATCGTCGGCAAGCTGAAATGCGATGCCAAGGTTCATTCCGTATTCGCGCAACGCGGTTTGTTGTTCGGTCGTCGCGCGTCCCAGGATTCCGCCGATCTCGCAGCAGGCCGAGAATAGATAAGCGGTCTTTCGCTTAAGAATATCGAAATACTCGTCTTCGGAAATATCCACGCGCCCGATCATGGTGAGCTGGATCAACTCACCCTCGGTCATTTTTCGAGTTAATCGCGTCAAGATGTCCAGTATCTCAAGTGACCTCAACTTCAGACTGGTCTCAAATGCCGACATGTAGAGCCAATCGCCCATCAGAACCGCCGTTTGATTGCCGAACCGGGCGTTGACCGACGCTTCGCTACGACGGGTGTCGGCATTGTCAATGATATCGTCATGTACCAGCGTGGCAGTATGCAGCATTTCCATGACTGTTGCGAGACGGATCATGTCTTCGCTGCTGCGACCGGCGTTCAGCGCCATTGCCGAAAGGACCAGCAAAGCGGGCCGCACGCGCTTTCCGCCGGACGAACGCAGATAATCTCCCAGATATTGAATGACCTGGATGTTGGAGCGCACCTGGCGTTCGTATTCGTCTTCGACGAGACGCATTTCACCGCGGATCAGGTCAAAGATCCGTTTTGCGGTGCCGGCAGTAATTACTTTCTCTCGTGTGGCTGCGAAGGTCTGCATTCTTTGAAATTTGGATCAGTTCGAACGATAGTTATCAAATTTCATATCGATGCCAAAATCTTTTGCCTTCAAGGCGGCAATGACTTCCTGCAGCGTGTCGCGGTCTTTTCCCGAAATGCGTACCGTATCGCCCTGAATCGAAGCCTGAACTTTCATTTTTGAATCTTTAATAAATTTGACGATCTCCTTGGATTTGTCGCCGGGAATTCCCTGCTGGACCTTGACGAGCTGTCGAACAGTCCCGCCCGCCGCAGGCTCGATCTTCTGATAATCGAGTGCTTTTAGCGAGATGCCGCGTTTGAGCAACTTCCCCTGCAAGATGTCATTCATGTTGCGGAGTTTTGTTTCGTCTTCGGCGGATAGTACAAGATCTTTATCCTGTAGTTCGACAGTTGCTTTGCTGCCCTTGAAATCGAACCGCTGCGATACTTCCTTGGTTGTTTGGTTTATCGCGTTCGTAACTTCAGCGTAATCGGTCTTAGAAACTATATCGAATGAATTCTCTTTTGCCATACTTGTCTTGATTTTACCATAGCATTTGCTTTGCCCAGCCGTCCCGGGAAACGTATTGATGAGCGTCGACTCAGTCGAGACGGACGTCGAATAAAGTGCAGAAATTCTGCGTCGTAGCCGTCGACAGAGCTTCGAGCTCAACATCGTAAAACTCAGCCAAAAAGCCAGCGGTCTTTGCCACAAACGCAGGTTCGTTGCGTTTTCCGCGAAACGGGACAGGCGTAAGGTACGGACAGTCGGTTTCGATGAGTAAACGCTCGAGCGGAACGACACGTGCGGCGTCCCTAAGATTGTCAGCCTTCTTAAAAGTAACGTTTCCCGCAAACGAGATATAAAACCCGATAGCCATCAGCGATTTAGCCATAGCGGCCGTACCGCCAAAGCAATGCATCACCCCGGGCGGCCTTGAAGATAGTGCGGCATATTCTTCGGAAAGAATCCGAACGGTGTCCGCATCGGCGTCGCGGCTATGAACAATGATCGGCAGCTCTAGCTCTTTTGCGATTCCTATCTGCCGCCGGAAGGCCTTCTGCTGCACATCACTAGGACTGTGGTCGTAGTAATAATCCAGGCCGATCTCGCCCCATCCGACGACTTTATCGCTTGACTTAACAAGTCCGAGCAGGTGCTGCTCGGCGTGCTCATCGTAAAGCTTTGCGTCATGCGGATGAACCCCAACGGCCGCAAATACATTGTCGTATCTTTCGGCAACGGCCACGGCCCTTCGGAAATCATCCGAATGCGGATCGCCGGTGCCGACATTGAGCATCGCGGCTACGCCCGCTTCGCGCGCCCGTTCGACAACTTCGTCACGGTCCGCGTCGAATGTGCCGCCGTCGATGTGGCAGTGAGAATCAACTAACATAGCCTGCCGATCTATTATTTTAATCTGGCGCCGATCTCGACGTTTTCCAAGAAAGTCGCGAGCGCTGGGGTGTCGTCTTCGCCCAACGACGCGGCACAGATCATACCCTGAGATTCTAGTCCCCGCATCTTACGGGGTTTGAGGTTCGCCACGACTACGACCTTGCGGCCGATCAGTTTCTCAGGCTCGTAATATTCGGCAAGTCCCGCAAGGATCTGGCGCGGGTTCTCTTCGCCGAGATCGATCTCCATCCGAAGCAGCTTATCGGCTTTTGGCACTCTTTCCGCCACTTTGACTTCGCCGACTCGGAGTTCGACCATGAGAAAATCGTCAATAGTAATGAAGTTACCTTCCTCGACTGCTTCGCTTGCGGTTGCTGCCGCGGCCTGTACTTCGGGTTTGCCCTCTGCCTGCTCGCGCACCTGCGCGTCTTCGTTTATCTCATTCATAACTTTGCCCTTATCTAATCTCGGGAAAATAGCTGATATCTCGCCGATTGCAGTTCCTGTCCGCAAGCCGCCCCAAACAAGAGACTCAGGGTCGACCGATGCCACATCTCCGTCGAAACCGAGCTGCTTATATATAGAGGCCGCTGCCTCCGGCATTACCGGTTGAATCATTACGCTAAGCCAGCGCAGCGTTTCAGCCGCTCTGTAAAGCACGGCGTTCAGCGTCTGTGCTTGCGTGGCGTCGTTAACCAAGACCCATGGCTTTACATCCGAGATCATTTTATCGATTCGTGCGATCACCGCCCACAGGCCTTCGAGAGCGATGCTGAATTCAAAATTGTCGAACCGTCGAATGAACTCGTCTCTTGCGTGCTCAAGCACGGAAACCATTTCCTGCTCGTCGGGGTTTAAGCCGGCACGTTTTGCGTCGAGATAGTGCGGTTCTTCGATCCGTCCGTCCGGCACGACGCCATTGCGATATTTGCTGATCATCGAAAGCGTTCGGCTGGCAAGATTGCCTAGTCCGCTTGCCAAATCCGCGTTTGCACGATTGATCAGAGTTTCGTATCCGAATTTGCCGTCCTGCCCGAACACCATTTCGCGGAGGAGAAAATAACGGATCGCATCCACCTGAAAATGCCGGTGCAGCACGTCTACCTCGATCACATTTCCGAGGGTCTTGCCCATTTTACGACCGTCCGCATCCAGCCACATTCCATGCGCGTACACGCCGCGAGGCAGTTCTAGGCCGGCAGCAAGGAGGAACGACCACCAGTAAATTGTGTGAAAACGCAGGATATCCTTGCCGACAATGTGTGTGGCTGGCCAGTATTTGTCGAATCCCACGCTTGCACGTTCGTCGTTGCCGTAACCAATTGCCGTGACATAATTAGACAGGGCGTCAAGCCATACGTACATTACATGGTCTTCATCGCCCGGCACCGGAATTCCCCACGAGACGGCTGAGCGCTGGCGGCTGATCGAGAGGTCCTGAAGGCCCCGCTTGATGAACGCGACAACCTCGGAACGACGGGCATCTGGACGGATCCGTTCGGGAGTTTCTTCAATGATCTTCAATAGCGTTTCGTCGTAATCCGAGAGCCGAAAGAAATAGCTTTCCTCGGACACGCGGTCGAGCGGCCGTTCGTGGATCGCGCAGAGAGGAACGTCCGCTCCTTCCTTTTGGACATATTCATCCTCGGTCTTGAACGCACCGCAGGGAGCACAGAACCAGCCTTCGTAGAATCCTTTGTATATCGGATCGTTGCCTTTCGGCGTCTTCCCTTCGGCGATCACCTTCCACAAGTGTTGACATCCCTCGTAATGATACGGCTCGGTCGTCCTCATGAAGACATCATATCCGCCAAAACTCGGATCGAGGCGAAATTCGTGGAACATCCGCTTAAGCTCGCCTGATATCAGATCGACCTGTTCCATGGGAGTTCTGCCGTTCTTTTCCGCCGCGCGCTGTATGTTTATTCCGTGTTCGTCGGTACCGGTGAGAAAGTATGTATCGAACCCGCGCTGTCGTTTATAGCGAGTGATCACATCCGCTACGATCGTGGAATATAAATGACCAAGATGCGGCAGGCTGTTCGCGTAATAAATTGGCGTAGTAATGTAAAAAGTGCTCATTCTGGAAAGGATAAAGTGTAACTTGGATAGTGAATTTTATCCAATTGACACACCGGCAAGACAACACGTAAAAACGGCGGCCAAACGCCGCCTAAGGTTCTACTTGAGCTGTCGCTCTTCCGACACTTGAAGTTTTCCTTTAGCAATTCAGCCTTTGATAAGTGCCATTGCTTCTGCTCGCGTGCGCGGATCCTTTCTAAATCCGCCGAGGACCGCAGATGTTATCGTCATCGCTCCAGGCTTTTTTACTCCGCGAAGCGTCATGCACGTGTGCTCGGCCTCGATAACGACCATTACGCCGATCGGATCAAGATTCTTGAATAACGTCTGTGCTATCGCCTGGGTTAAGCGTTCCTGCACCTGCAGGCGCCGTGCGAAGATCTCAGCAATGCGTGCGAGCTTGGATAGACCGATGATCCGGCCGTTCTTGGGGATATATGCGATGTGGCATTTGCCTACGAACGGGGCTAAATGGTGTTCGCAAACTGATGCGATGGAGATGTCTTTTACAAGCACCATCTCGTCATGCGAATCGCCGGGCAGCGGGACAATATGCTCCTTTGGATCGACCCACATTCCTTCCGTGAGCTCGGCATAAAAATCGGCGACGCGCTCGGGTGTTTTTTTTAGGCCGTCGCGGTCAGGATCTTCTCCCATACCCTCGAGCATCAACCGTACGCCGGCAGCGATCTTGTCGAGGTCAACTTTCCTTGTGTGATCTTTCTTAGCCATTAGTTAACAGTTGTTCTGATGTTCGCCTCGATCTCGGCCTCGACCTCGCGGAGCGGCTTCCCCGAACGAACGGCGATGTCGCGAACCTGGTCGTACTCCGGTTTAACGTTTACTACGGTTCCATTCATTCGGGCGATCTTTACGTCCACCGTACCATAATCGGTTTCTATTCCTTTATTTATTCTGGGCAAACATTCGCGGGTGACGGCCGAAACGCGAACGCCTAATGTCGATGTTTCAGTGTACAGCAGCCGCGCTAACGCGTCTTTCTCGGCCGGTTTGCAAAGCACGGAAACCATTGTAGCGGGGCGGTTCTTTTTCATCTGGATCGATGTGAACCAGCAATCCAGAGCTCCGGTTTCGAAAGCACGCTCCATCACATATCCTAAGACCTGCGGAGACATATCGTCTATATTCGTCTCGATCAGGACCAAGTGCTCAACATCCGACACCTTACCGCCATCGGCCGTCTCGCCCACCATTAGCCGCAGGGCATTTGGGAAACTTTTGTATTCTCGGGTACCTGCTCCGTAGCCGGACGCTTCAACCTGCATCTCAGGAATCGTTCCGTAACTATCACACACAGTTGAAATTATCGCTGCCCCCGTCGGAGTGATGAGTTCACCTTCTATCTCCGTCGAATAGATCGGCGTTCCTTTCAATAATTCGGCGACGGCCGGCGGCGGGATCGGAAATTTACCGTGAGCCATTTCGGCGAAACCGCTTCCGACATGGATCTTAGAACACGCAAATTTCTCGATCCCCAGCATTTCGAATCCTATACACGCTCCAACGACGTCCACGATCGCATCCATGGCGCCGACCTCATGAAAATGGACCTTTTTAATGTCGATACCGTGAATTTTAGCTTCGGCTTCCGCTAGCCGCGTGAAGATAGCTACCGCACGCGTTTTTACCGAATCGCTTAATGACGAATCGCCGATGATCTTCTCTATATGATGCAAGTGCCGGTGAACGTGCTCGTGCGGCACCTTTACATTGACATGAATTCCGGAGATACCGGAACGGTCGACCGTTTCAATTTCGAGTCCGAAATCCGGAATATTTAATTTACGAATTTCGTTAGCGAGCTCTTCGCGGTCCACGCCGAGCGCAACAAGGCCGCCGAGGATCATATTGCCGCTAGCGCCGGCAAAGCAATCAAAATAAAGCGTCTTCATAAAAGAAAAATTCTATCGTTTCGGAGAATTTGAAACAACTGCCGTCGGGTCGATACATCCTGCGCCAAGATTCCGCGTGTAACGGTTGAGAGGAACTATGACCAAATCCAGTTTGAAGTATATTTTCATTTTCGTGATCATTGCGACGCTTTGTGCAGAAGCCTTTGCCGATATCCGCGTGAGATTTGCGCGTGGACGCTCCTCCGCAACGGTATCAGGAAAGGTAAGAACCGGCGGACGCGTCTGTTATATCGCCGGCGCTCGCCGCGGCCAGACACTTATGGCGACCGTCAGTTCCAATACCGGCAAGGTAATGATCTTCGAGAGCGGCGAAACGGCTTATCAGCTTGAAGTAGAAATGTCAGGCGATCAGTCGGTATGTGTGGACAATATCGGCCGCTCGGCGAATTATTCGCTCACGGTCTCTATCCGCTAGAATAAAAGCCTTACCTCCCAACCACGGTAATAATCGGCGAATACCCGTCAACATATCCATAATTTCGGCGTGCTTGTAGTAAAATTGACGCATCTTATATTATTTCTGCAGGTATTATGTTCGATTTTAATGGCACGCCCGCGGTCCCGATCCGCAACTGGATACTTAGCTCGCTACCCGAGGACGAGCTTGATCAGATCCGTCCGCACTTAAATGTGTCGCTTCTTAATGCGGGAATGATGCTCGCCGAGGTTGAAGACTCACTCTCACGATGCTACTTTCCGAATTTCGGTATGATCTCGCTGCTTTCGACGACCGAGAACGGCCGAAGCGTTGAGATAGGCCTCGCAGGCAGCGAAGGCGTTCTCGGACTACCGGTCATTCTTGGAAAGAACGAGATGCCGTACCAGGCATTGGTTCAGGTTACAGCGGAATGCTATAGCCTCAGTGCCGGCCATGCCAAAGACCTCTTCGGCCGCCTTCCTGAATTTCATCGGCTGATCCTCAGATACTCGCTCGTTGAAATGCGCCAGTTGTCGCAAACGTGCGTCTGCAATCACTTCCATTCCATTCGCGCACGATTGTGTCGTTGGCTTAGCGTAATGAGTGAACGAAGCGGTGAGCGGCGATTGAAGCTGACCCAGGAATTTCTTGCGAATATTTTGGGCGTACAGCGGACAAGCATTACCGCCGCCGCTATCGAGTTGCAAGATCTGGGCATTGTGCAATATAAACGCGGACTCATCGAAATAGCTGACGAAGAACGGCTTCGCCAGTTCGCGTGCGAATGCCTCGCTGTCATTCGTGGCGAGCTGGACGAGTTCATGAGCGAAAATAATAATTTTACAAAGTCGACCACCCGACAGACTCCTCGACCGAACCCGGCAATAATGAACGATTAACGTCGGCCATTTCAACTTGTCGAGGATCACATTTTGCACGATCAAATGTCGGAAACCGTGGTTTCAACGCGGTCAATACTCTGCGTCGAAGACGATGATGACTCGCGGGAGCTCCTGCGGTTCGTTTTTCGCGATTTCGACGTCACTTGCGTAAGGACTGTTTCCGAGGCGAACGAGCAGATCGAGATGCAGAAATTTGACCTGTATATTCTCGACAACTGGTTACCGGACGGTTCGGGAATAGAACTGTGCGCCGCGATACGTTCCGCGAATCCCGATGTCCCGATCGTATTCATGTCCGCCTCAGGTCGGCCCAACGATATGCGCGAAGCGGAGGCCGCCGGCGCGAGCCGATATTTCGTGAAGCCCTGCGATCCGGAAGTTGTTAGAGCAGCAATCGGCCTGCTTCTGTCATCTCCAACAGTTTAATTCCCTTACCCCTTACACTGCGCCTGCGAAATGGCGATGCGAACCCCGGGAAAGAAGAAATTCCTTCTCGGGCATTTTAGCGCTCTGCTTCCTTATGTGCTGCTTTGAACTTGGCACACATAAACCTTTATAATTTCAGTTCTATTTCGTACTGACGTTTAAACCTAATGACCATTATCGAATTGCAGAACATCCTGCGCGAAAAGGTGCGCGCGACCGCCGCGGCCGAATTCAGCGTCGAGCTTGAACAGATCGCATCCGAAGTACCGCCGAAAACCGAGCTTGGCGACGTTGCTTTTCCCGTCGCGTTTGACCTTGCGAAACGCATAAAGCAGGCTACCGGAGAGAAAAGGAACCCCCGTGAGATCGCCGAAGCGCTCCGTGTCGAACTCGAAAAGGCTGAGTTCGTGGAAAAGGTGGAAGTCGCCGGCGCCGGCTATCTTAATGTGTTTTACGATCGCGCGTCGTTCCTCGCGGATAATGCCAAGGCCAAGCCGTTCGCGGAGATCGCCTGGCGCGGTGATACGCCTACGGAAAAGGTTTGCGTCGAACATACTTCAGTTAATCCAAACAAAGCTGCACACATCGGCCACGTTCGAAATTCGGTCCTCGGCGACACTTTCGCGCGAATACTCCGCGCTGGCGGCAAGAATGTCGAGGTCCAGAATTACATCGACAATACCGGTGTCCAGGTCGCAGACGTCGTCGTCGGATTCATCCATCTTGAGAAAATGGACCTCGCAGCGATAAAACAGCTGGATGCCCGATTAAGCGCGGAAGGCAAGACATTCGACTATTACTGCTGGGACCTCTATGCGAGAGTGGGACAGGAATACGCAGTCAACGACGAGCTCAAAGCGAAGCGCGCGGAGGTTCTACACCTGATCGAAGAAGGTGGAAATGCGACGGCGGAGCTTGCTGATTTCGTCGCCACGCGAAATGTCGAGTGCATACTCGATACGATGGAACGGCTGTCCATCCGATACGATCTTCTTCCGAGGGAATCCGAGATCCTTCACCTGCATTTTTGGAACAAGGCATTCGAACAGATGAAACAGCTCGGCGTGATCCAGTTTCAGACCGAAGGCAAGCATGCAGGCTGTTGGGTCATGCCGTTCGAAGCCCACGCTGGCACGGACGATCACGAAGCGGATAAGATCCTCGTTCGTTCGAACGGTACTGTGACGTATACCGGGAAAGACATCGCATATCAGATGTGGAAACTCGGGATTCTCGGGATGGATTTTTACTACCGCAAGTTTCATAAGTACGCCGACGGCGAAGAGGTCTGGGTGACGACCGCCGACCCGGCCGCCGACGAGCCTCATAACTTCGAATTCGGCCATGGCGACGCGGTATATAACGTGATCGACACACGGCAATCCTATCCTCAGGAAGTAGTAAAAAAGGGCGTTGCGGCGATATCACCCGAAAAGGGTGAGCGCGCAAGCATCCATCTTTCGTACGAAATGGTTGCGCTGTCGCCTGCGGCAGCACAGGAACTAGGGTTTGAATTGTCTGACGAAGACCGCAATCGAACGTTCATAGAAATGAGCGGCCGGAAAGGTTTGGGCGTTAAAGCTGACGACCTGATCGATCGGCTCGACGCAAACGCTCTTGCCGAGGTCGAAGCCCGTCACCCGGACCTTTCTGCCGAGGAGAAAGCTTTTACCGCACATCAGATCGCCGTCGGTGCTTTGCGGTACTTTCTTTTGAAGTTTACACGTACCACAGTGATAGTTTTCGATTTCAATGAAGCGCTTTCGTTCGATGGCGAAACCGGCGCATTTTGCCAATATGCGGCCGTCCGTGCGAATTCGATCTTCAGGAAGCTCGCGGACCGCGGAGAAGACCTTGAATCGATACGCTCGTCGATCTCTGACCTTGATCGCGTGACCCAGGTATTTGGGGCCGAAGGCGGTAACGAGATCTGGTCGCTTGCTGTGCTGTCTTCGAGGCTTGAAGAGACAGTTCTTCAGGCTGCCGCGCAGAACGAGCCTGCAATACTTGCTAAATATGCGTTCAACCTCGCGAAGGCATTCAACCTTTTCTATCATAACCACCGGATTATCGCCGAAGAAGATGCTGTAAAACGAGGTGTGCTTGTTGCCGTCGCGGACATGACACGCAATTCGCTGACGGCCGCTCTCGATACGATGGGCATCGCCGTTCCTGAGAGAATGTAAGGCAGTTTGACATTGCTATTATTATTTTGGTACAAACATCGTTAATGAATTTTGTTCAGACCAAAACGACTGCATTCGGCAGCTGGCGCGGCAACCTCGGTTGGTGGCGATCTGCGGCCTGTGCGGAGTACGGTTTGAACTGTTCATTTGTTTGTTGAGTTCACATCCGTTTTTCATTTCGCAAAGCGCCGCTCTGGAAATATCCTGAGCGGCGTTTTTGTTTTTGATAATTTCTATGACCAACTTTGGCCACTTCTTGGATCGAGCCAAAAATTCGAATGTAGTTCCGGTGATCGACACGATGCCGGCCGACCTGCTTACGCCGCTCGGCGTTTACCTGAAATTGGCAAACGGCGAAGCGAATTCATTCCTGTTCGAATCCGTCGCCGGCGGCGAAAATCTTGCCCGATATTCATTCATCGGGGCCGGCCCGGAAATGATAGTACGCGGGAATCAGACGACGACTCTGGTGCACACGGCTGACGGCTGCCAGACTTACTCCCAACCCGTGATCGATTACGTTCGCTGTCACTTCAAAGAGCATTTCTCAGTTCAGGACGACAGCCTTCCGTCGTTTGTCGGCGGCGCGATCGGGGTGCTTGATTTCGACTGTATTGAATGGTTCGAGCCGTCTCTACGGGGTGAACAGGATTCAGGTTCGGCCGAATTCATGTTCTTTCGTTCGGTGGTAGCATTCGACCACGCAAGACAGGTCGTCAATATCGTCACACTGGTGTTCACGGACGAGAGCGAGGACCTTCGTTCGCTTTACGACTCTGCTGTCGCAAAAAATGCTGCACTGAAGCGGCAGTTAAATGAACAGCCGATCATCCTTCCGGATAATGGCGGCGGAACTCGCGGCGAAACGATATCAAATTTTGATAAGTCGGATTTCGAAGATTCGGTGGTCAGTATCAAGGACCTGATCGCAGCCGGCGAGTGTTACCAGGTTGTGCTGTCGCAGGCATTTGAACGTCCGACCGATGCATCGGCGGTTGCGATCTACCGAGCGATCCGGTCGCTCAATCCCTCGCCCTACATGATCTTGCTGCAATCCGAACTCCGGTCGATCATCGGTGCGTCACCGGAAATGCTTGTACGTTGCCGCGGAAACAAACTCGAATACCGGCCGATCGCCGGTACGCGTCCGCGTGGGCAAGGGATAGATGAAGATACACGTTTGGCAGCAGAAATGCTCGCCGACCCTAAAGAGGTCGCCGAACACGCGATGCTCGTCGATCTCGGGCGTAACGACCTCGGCCGCGTCGCGGAGTACGGCTCCGTCGAAGTTTCGGAGATGCTCACAGTCGAGAAATATTCGCATGTACAGCATCTTGTGAGCTCTCTGAATGCGAAATTGCGGAGCGGGCTGGACAGATTCGACGCGCTTTCTTCCTGCTTCCCTGCGGGAACGGTTTCCGGTGCTCCGAAGGTACGTGCCGTTGAGATAATTCGCGCCCTGGAACCTACGCCCCGAGAAACGTACGCGGGTGCGGTCGGGTATTTCGATTACGCCGGCAATATGGACACTTGTATCGCGATCCGCACCATGACATTGAAAAACGGGGTGGCCCGAGTGCAGGCCGGGGCCGGGATCGTCGCTGATTCGGTACCGGAAAAGGAATATGAGGAGACTGTGAACAAGGCAAAGGCGATGTTGCGAGCGATCGACATCGCGGAGGGCGTTGATCAATGAAAACGATACTGAACCGACAGTCGAATTCATTCCGCCTGGGATACGATCTGCTCGACGAAGATGCCGAGGCTTTTTTCGATGCTCTGATCGCAGAAAACGACGACCGAATGCTAATAGAAGTATTCCGCGCCTGGAACCTGAAAGGAATTCATTCGGACGAGATCTACTCGCTGGCACGGGTAATGAGGAATCGCTGCCGGGCCATAGATAGCCGGCATCGGTCGTTCGTCGACCTGGTCGGCACGGGCGGCAGCCGCGCCAAGACTTTTAATGTTTCGACGGCCGCCGCATTCGTTGCCGCCGGTGCCGGCGTGCCGGTAGCAAAACACGGCAATCGGGCCGCGACTAGCAATTCGGGAAGCTCAGACGTGCTCGCGGAACTTGGCATCGATCCTGATTCCGGACCTGCGTCCGCAGAACGCTGCCTGAACGAGATCGGGATCTGCTTTATGTTCGCCCCAAATTACCATAGGTTGTCGCCCACTTTGGCTCAGGTTCGCCGTCAGCTTGGCTTCCCGACCATCTTTAATTCGCTGGGACCGCTGTGCAATCCCGCAACGGCCCCGCATCAGCTGATCGGCGTGTATGAAATTTCTTTGATCGAACGAGCCGCGCAGGCACTCGCACGTCTCGGCACGGCGAGATCGTGGGTAGTTCATGGCGATTGCGGCCTCGATGAGATAGTTCTGGACGGAAATACTAGCGTCGCCGAGATCGACGGCCGCTCCGTTCGAACTCTTGAGATTTCTCCGGCCGATTTCGGCATTGAACCGGCAAAACATGACGAAATAAATGTGTCCTCGCCTGCTGAAAGTGCGGCAATGATCGTCGCTGTACTGCGAAACGCGCTGACCGGCAGGCCCGCTGAAAGCCTCGTCGCGATAAACGCCGCGGCAGCGATCTATCTTGCGGGACACGCGAACGATCTCCGCACGGCGGCTGACGCCGCATTCGAAAGTATCAGGAGTGGAAAGGC
>JAEZIT010000097.1 GCA_023436495.1 Acidobacteriota bacterium | reverse complement strand
CCGAAAGCGCCGCGATTTGTCTTAGCTATTTCGTTTCAGCCACCTGCTTCGCCTCACGCGGCTTCGCATTCTTCACAAATTTATCGAACCACGAGATCATCTCGTACAACGTATGTTCGAGCGATTCCTTCGCCGCATAGCCGTGCGATTCCAACGGCAGCATTACCAGCCGCGACGTTCCGCCGGTCCCGCTGATCGCCGCGAACAGGCGCTCGGACTGCATCGGGTATGTGCCCTGATTGTTGTCGGCTTCGCCGTGGATTAGAAGAATGGGCTCGTTGATCTTGTCCGCGTAAAAGAACGGTGAGACCTTGGCGTACAGTTCGGGCGCTTCCCAGAACGACCGCCGTTCCGACTGGAACCCGAAAGGCGTCAGCGTTCGGTTGTAAGCGCCGCTGCGCGCGATGCCCGCGCGGAACAGATCGGAATGGGCAAGCAGGTTGGCGGTCATGAACGCGCCGTAGCTGTGGCCGCCGACACCGACGCGCTCAGAATCGACCACACCCATTTCGACTCCCTTGTCGATCGCCGCTTTCGCCGAATCGACGATCTGTTTGACGAAAGTGTCATTAACCGTCAGTGGATCGCCAACAACGGGCATTGTCGCGTCATCAAGCACGGCATAACCTTGCAACAAGAAGAACAAATGCGACATCCCGCCGATCTGCGTGAAACGGTTCGTCGAACCCGAAACCTGTCCCGCCGTCGAAGCGTCCGTAAACTCCAGCGGGTACGCCCAAACGACCGTCGGCAGGCGCTGGCCTTCTTTGTAACCAGGCGGTAAATACAGGGTAAACGAAAGGTCGACGCCGTCAGCACGCTTGTATTTGACGAGCTGCTTCTTGATATCGCGGAGCTGCGGCGACGGGTCTTTGAACTCCGTTATCTTCCGGTCATAGACCGCAAGGCATTCCGTTCCCGGCGGGCAAACCTGCTTTTCATAAAGGTTTGGCGGTTCCGTCAGCGATTCTTTCCGCGTAATGAACTTCGCGCCGTTGTCATCGACGACCGCGACGACCGCCTCGTATTCGTCCGTGCCGGAGCGGAATATCTCGTCTGTTTTCAAAGTGTTAAGGTCGAGCTGACGCAGGAACGGCCGATCGCCCTGTGGCGACGAACCCGGCCCCGTCAGAAATATGCTGCCGTTGTGCTGCCTGACGACCGAACCACCGTCGGGAAGGGTCTTCATTACCGGCGACCCCAGCGCGTTGTAGCGGTCATTGACGTTCACGTCCGAGATCATCTTGACGCCAGCGGACGACCGATGGTCGATCATGAACAGTCTCCGACGCTGGTTGTCGCGGTTGTAATCGTAAAACAACATCATTCCCGCCCGTTCGCCGAACATCCTGCCCTGATAGCGCTGTTCGACCTTTACGATCTCGGTCGGCTCGCCGGCGAATGGCGCGGCGTGTTTTACGATCTTGTCACGCGGCGTCACCTTGTTTCGCGGGTCGCCGCCGTCGAGAGCTTCGGCCCAAACGAGCGTTGCCGGTTCCGTCGGTATCCAAGCGATCGAACGTCGTCCGACCGGAACGCCTTGAATCGGCAGTTGGTCCTGCAATGGGAGTTTAGCGACAACATGCGTTGTTTTTCCGGTAAGGTCCCAGACCTCGACCTCTTTCGGAAAGCGGAATATCGGGAAAAGGTAAGAGAAAGGCCGGGTAATGCGTGTAACGAGAATGTGCTTACCGTCCGGCGACATTTCGGCCTGGTCAAAGATCGCGGGCGGCCCGATAGGCGTGACTTTTCCGGAAACATCGATCAAAGCGAGCTGTGACGTCGCATAATATTCGAGCAGCTTTTCGTCGTTCGGGCTTCGCAGTAGGTCCTGGAACGTTTGCACTGCACCGCGGCGTCCCGAGGTTTCCTGGATATTCGGTTCGGTCGGTGTCAGATTCTGATATGCCGGAGCAGTTCCGCGCTTCGTCGGCACCAGCGTCGCCAGCAGCGTCCGCGGGCCTGTCCAATCAAGCTCGCCGAACGCCGTGTTCAGATGAACGTTTTCAATGCGGCTCGCCCTTGCTGTGGCGGCATCTGCGATCCAGAGTTCGATGCCGTTCGCCGCCGCGTTCCCGAACGCAAGGTATTTACCATCGGGCGACCAGGAAGGCGAGATCAACTTTGCACCGGCGGGCAGAGCAACGGCCGTTTCGCTGCCGTTGTCAACGCGCTTGAACGTCAGCTTAGTAAAATACGGCTGGCGGTGCTGGGCGTTGGTATTCGGATTGATTCGCAGCCCGGCTAATCGCAGCATTGGTTCCGCGAGTTCCGAGATCGGCGGATAACGAAGCGGTTCGAGCACTGCAATGCGGTCATTGGACGGTGCGACCGACGTCGAAGGAATGACGGGAGCATTCAAGACGTCGAGAACGTTTTGCGGAGGCTTCTGATATTGGCCTTGTGCAAAACCGGCAGCCGCCGCAATGCAAAATACAGCGGCCGTAAGAAATGATCTAGTAATGTTTCGTGTAATTACTGACTTATGCATTATTTCGCTCCTTTCAATCCGTCAATGATCTTTCCCGCGATCGCAGGGATCGCATTTCGGTCTTTTGCGTGATTTTCCGTATATACCGCGACCACCAGTTTCTTGCCGTCCGGTGTTTCGATATAGGCGGCATCATGCCGCGCTTTGCTGGTCCAACCCGCTTTCGACCATAGCTTCGCGTCGGTCATTTTCCGGTCAACGAGCGCTATACCCGTAAATCCGTGCGCCTGGTCTTCCTGGTCCTTCGTATCCGCGAACGGGTCGCGCTTCATCAGGTCCATCATCCGTTTTGTCCGTTCGGGCGTGTTCATCCGGCCGGCGGCGATCTCCGCCAACAATCGTGCCGTCGCGTCCGTTGTGATCATATTGCGGTTCTCGCCTTTGTAACGGCGCGATTGCTGTTCGATCCCGTATGCATCCTCGCAGAAGGTCTTCTGGTTCACATTAATGTTCGTGTAACCCATGGCATCGAAGAAGCGGTTAACGCGGTTGCGTTTGTATTGCCATTCATCAAATTCCTTCTGCGGCAGTTCCGCGCCGCTCGAAGTATCGGTCAAAACGTCGAGAATATACTGCGTAGCCTCGTTCGAAGAATCTACGATCATATCTCGTAATCCCCGCTGCAGTTCCGGCGTCATATTAACTTTGCCGTCCTCGAGCTGCCTTTCGAGAGCGGCCATGAAAAACATCTTCACGACGCTGGCCGGATAGATCCGTTCGTTCCCACGGTAATTAGCCGACCGCCAATTCGACGGGTCGCTGATGTCGATGACCGTGGCCGAGATCTCTTCAGGCTTGAAGCTCTTGTCCGGGTAACCGGCAAGCAATTCTTTGACCGATCGGGTAAGCAGATCCTGCAGCTCGCTGCTTTGTTCGATCTTCGGAGCCTTGTAGCCGTTTGGAGGAACGATCTCGATCTTATCCCTCGAGGTCTGCGCGTGCGCGGTTACGGCAAGCATGCAAACGAACGAGAGAACGAGTGATCGGATTGAAAAATTTTTCATTGTCTTGACCTCAGGATTCTTTACGGAAAGTGTTTTTCAGAGTATAAACGAAAGACGGCAGTTAAATCCAAAACACGTTAAACAAATAGAGAACGATGTCCGGTCCGGGACCGGCTCGGCATTAGAAGATGAGCGATTCAAAACTAGTTCGCGGAATCGGCCGCTGGGACCTTACCGCGATCGCGATAAACACGATCATCGGCGCCGGTATTTTCGGCCTTCCATCGAAGGTACAGGCATTGATCGGAAGCTGGAGCCTGCTAGCGTTCCTCGCGTGTGCCGTCATTATCGGCTTCATCGTCATTTGTTACGCCGAAGTATCCAGCCGGTTTACAAGCACGGGCGGCCCGTATTTATACGCCAAGGAAGCCTTCGGGCCCGTAGTGGGATTCGAAGTCGGCTGGCTCTACTGGATCGTGCGGATCACCAGCTTTGCCGCTAACTGCAATCTCCTGATAACTTACCTTGGCTTCTTTTGGCACGCTTCGACAGAACCGACGGCCAGGCTTATCCTTGTGATCATCGTGATCGGCCTGCTGACGATCGTGAACCTCATCGGCGTTCGCGAGTCCGCTCTGATGACGAACATTTTCACGATCGGCAAACTGATCCCGCTGGCATTGTTCGGGCTTGTCGGGCTGTTCTTTATCGAGCCCGCGAATTTCACCTTCTCGCCGGTGCCCGATTACACGTCTTTCTCCGCCGCCGTGCTGCTTTTGCTTTACGCGTTCTTGGGATTCGAGACCGCGGTGATACCCGCAGGCGAGACGAAAGACCCTCAGCGAAATGTGCCGTTCGCAATTATATTCGCGCTTCTCACGGTCGCGGTCGTTTATATATTGGTCCAGATCGTCAGTATCGGTACACTGCCCGGACTCGCCTCGTCGGAAAAACCGTTGGCAGACGCAGCAAGCAACTTCATGGGGCCGTTCGCCGCCGCGTTTATCGCCGCCGGTGCCATTATCTCGATCTCCGGCAATCTGAACGTGAGCCTGTTGGGAAGCTCGCGCCTGACGTACGCGATGGGCGACCAGCGCGAGCTTCCTGCTTTTTTGGGCAGGACGCATTCCCGTTTCAAGACCCCGCATATTTCGATCCTGCTAAATGCAGTTATCCTCGTAATTCTAACGTGGCAATCGTCATTCTTATCGGCGCTTACGATCGCGACCATCACACGATTGCTCGTTTATGCGACCACTTGCCTGTCGCTTCCCGTATTCAGACGGCGTTCGGACGTGCCTGAGGCCAAATTCCTCGCACCCGCCGGCCTGGTCGCGGCATTTCTTTCGCTTGCTCTGACGGCCTGGTTATTGACCAACGTGGATTTTCGCAAAGAGGGCCTGCCGATAATCGTTGCCGCGGGTATCGGCCTTGCGATCTTTCTCGCGTATCGTTTCTTCGGCAAACCGCAGATCCCAGATGCGTCTTGAATAAAACGCCTTCGGGCGGATGACGGAGGCCACAATGAGCACAGATCGACCGAATTTTTCGCTGATGCAGAATGTGTACGAAGGCTACCGGGTTGATACAGCACCATGCAAGAGCCCGAATATTACGAACCAATGCGCGGTTAGGATGAGCCTCGCGCTTGGCCGGAACGGCTTTACATTCGAGCGTTTCGGGAACCAACGCCGTATTCATTCCGGCCGCGAACGCTGTGCTCTCGGCGACGAAGGCCACTTGGTCGGGGCGAATGAATTACATAGTTTCCTGACCGAGGTTTGGGATACGGGCATTCGGGGCCGCGGTTCGGATATTCGATCACAGATCGCCGGTACGGTCGGCATCGTCTATTTCAATAATTGCTTTCATCGATCGACAGACGCCGAAGGCACCAATACCGGTGACCACATCGACCTATGGGACGGAGCGAACTATTACAATCAGCTGCTCGGCATCGGCGCGGGCGGAAACGCCGCCGCGGGAACCGATCTTTTCGGACGGGCAGATTTTGTAAGATTCTTCTGGCTGCCGAACTGATCGAGGAACCATTCCATCATGTCAAAGACCATAAAACTCGCACTGATGCTAACGGCTCTGACCGTATCATCCGTTGCTCAAACGCCGATCATCCCGATCGTGGACCTTCGCACCGGCGGGCTGTTCGGCGGCGTACTGAACGGCAAATGGATCTCGGCCGCGAAAACCGCTTCCCAAATTAAACCGAAGACGGAATTTGCCCTTGCCGGCTGGAACGGCGTCGAAGAAGGCGGTGTCTCACTCGCTGATTTCAACGGCGAGACGGAGGTTTGCGGTGACCATTGGAGCTTTTCATTCGAACTGGAAATGCACAACGGCGTAGGCATCGGAACAGCCGCAAAATGGGACCCAGTTCCGCGAAAGGCAGTGAAAATTCCCATATCGAACGCGGTCTATCGGAAAGTGGTCGCGGACTTTCTCAAGTCTAAAGGTTTCAAAGATCCAACTGTGGAGATCAAGCAGATCTACAAGATCGACCTTGACGGCAACGGCACCGACGAGGTGCTTATCTCCGCGACGCGGTACCGCTCCGGCATGTACGAGAGCCAGCAGCCCGGAGACTATTCATTCACGCTGCTGCGGACGGCGAGCGGCAAAACGGCTGTGAACCACCTGCTCGAGGGCGAATTCTACCCGGGCCGAATAACGAAGGAACTCTGGCCGCCTAACGTTTACGAATTCACCGGCGTTGCCGACCTCAACGGCGACGGCATTATGGAGATCCTCGTCGGCAGCCAGTATTACGAGGGCGGAACCAACGGGGCCTTCGAGATCAAGGCCGGAAAGCCCGTAAAGATCAAGGAATTCGAGATCGGCTGCGGGTTGTAGGCCGGCCTAATTGAACACGCCTTCGCCGAGGAAGTTCTCACGAAGATAGCTGATCGTGTCCTGCAGCGTTTCCTGCGGGTCGCGCGGTGCAAATCCAAGTTCTTCTTCAGCCTTTGACGAATCGAAATACCAGAAAAACTCCGCCTGCTCGACCTCTTTCGGCTCGACCGGCGATGCTTTCCCCCAATTCTTGAATACCGAACTGATAAATGTCGAACCCGCCATCGCAAGTTGTTTCGGCATTCTGAGCATCGGGGCCGAAACGCCGGAAAGCCGCTCCAGCCTTCCAAAAAATTCGCGGAACGTCATATTCGCCGCACCCAGCAGGTATTTTTCCTTATGACGGCCGCGTTCCAAAGCATTGATAAATCCCGCCGCCGCGTCGCGTGCGTCAACGAAATTCAATCCGCCGCTCGGGCTGTACGGGATCTTTCGTCCGAGGAAATCGAGTACCGGCTTGGTCGAGCTAAGCCGCTCGTCGTCGGGCCCGAGCAGCAGAGACGGGTTTATGATCACAAGCCGGCGCCCTTCGCCGTCAAAATTCTGCAAAGCGGTCCTCTCTTGGTAATATTTCGAAGCGTAATACGCCCAACGCGAAAACACCTCGACCGGCTGCGGGAACGTCTCGTCAAAGATCTGCTCGTCTTCGCTGACGGCGATCGTCCCGCTCGATGAGGCCAGGATCATCGTTCCGACACCCGCTTCCTTTGCTGCCTCGCATAGTACGCGGGTACCATCGAGATGAATCCGGTTCATCGCGGCCGCATCTTCGTTATCGCGTGAAACCTTGCCGGCAAGATGAAATATCGCCGAAACGTTCTTTACGGCATTTGCAGCGTCCTCGCGGTTCGTCACCGAACCTTCCGCCGCCTCGACGCCCGCGTCCTTCATCCAATCCGGGACGCGCGACGCCATCACGCGGAGGTTCTTCTCGCCGGCATCCAGCATCTGCCGCACGATATGCGTACCCAGAAAACCGGTTCCGCCCGTGATCAGGATCTTTTTTTCCGATTTGGTTAAAGCTTTCGACTTTGCCATTTTTTTCCCTTTGGCCCCGGCGTTCCGTTGCGTTCCGGGGGCGTTCCAACCACCGGTGGAACGTGTAACTATCTGCCATCATTAAGGTTATCGCCGCCAAAACCTCATATTCCGGCATTTTTTAAAAAACTTTTGTTTTCAATCATCCAGCTCGGGCCTGATGACGCAGGCCACGACCATATTAACACGGCGTTTCATACATTGGCAATAGTTTCATTATTGACACACGCTCCGTTTCACCATGTTTTGCGGATCGGATGAGCTTCGGTATTGAACACGACTTTCTGCAGGTCAAGCGTCTTGTCCGGAGCGAACAAAAGGTAATAATATTTGAAGGTCTCGGCGAAAAGGAAGCTTTGCATCGCGTCGGATTTTTCCTTTGTGATCACACTCTTCAAATGAGCGTAACCCGCGTCCGTGCGGCAATGTTCCACAAAATCTCGCCACATTTGCGCACCCATCGCCAAATATTTTGGATCCTTTGTAAATTGGTACAAATAGTAGGTCGATTCGACGATCTCCGGGCGCAGCGGATAGCCTGCGTGCTCTGCCTTCATTGTCTGGTAATTGAAAACTTCCGGTTCGATCCCGTGGACCTGCCACATTTTGAACGACGAATCCTGCAGCCGTTTCGCTCGCGACACGTCGCCTGAAAGTGCGAGGACTGCGGGAAAGAATGCGTCCAGGGCTCCGTATGTCGTCTTTGTTCGCTTACCCGTCGTCATATCCGCGTGGCCGTACCAGAGTTCGCCGCGGACGTCGTCCGCCAGATATTTATTCACTGCCGGAATACTGTCGTTCCACATTCGCCGGCAGTCTTTGTCGCCGAAAAGCACCGCACACTTCAGAAGGTATTCGTAATACGAATCGATCTCCGCGCTTATGTGGCTGCCGGTGTCGGTCCATTCACCCGTTTCGACGTTTATGCGAGTGCCGACCAGCCCTATCTTGGATCGGCGGTCATAAGTTTCCGTCAGCGCACGCTTCGCTTTGTCATAGAAAACGGGGTTTTTCGTCAATTTGCTTAGCGTGCCGAATTCGATCAGCAGCGTTCCCGTTTCGGCCGGGTTGGATATTTCCCCGCGTGTCTTGCCGGTCTTAAGGTTTACGTATTTATAAGGCAGCCCGGTGGGCGAATTGAATACGGGAAGCAGCCGCGTGCCGAGGTCTTCAGCCATTGCGAGCAGGCGTTTGTCGCCCGTCATCTGATAGCTGGACAGCAATCCGCCGAGCAGCCGGATCGTGACCTCGAAATTCTGGACGTAGATGTCCTTGTCGAATTTCAGGGTTTTTACGATGTATTCGCGCGTTTCGTCGGCCTCCTTCCTGAGGCCCATCAGATACATCGTGTCCAACGCATCGACCGGTGTCATCAGCAGCGGCTCGGCGTACCAATTATGAAAGCCTTTGCTCAACGGCTTAAGATCGTCATTGCCCCACGCATGTTTTTTGTAGCCGTTCCAGGCATGAAGGAACTCCGCCTTGACCTGTTCCGCCGCGGCTTTTCGGTCAACCTTTTGCCCGAATCCGATGCCGGCCAGCAGAAGCAGCGCGATCACGACGCCGACGCTTATATTGCTCCGATGAACAATTGCTGAAGTAAAATACCGCATGTAGAAATTCGATCCTATGGTTTTGGGAGCAGCTAACAACGGATAACGTTTGGACGTGGAAACGCGCGAACGTTGTCCGTTGTTTGCTGCCCCGAACCGCTTCTTATTTGTTAAGCAGCACGGGCTCGCCGAACCCAAGTTCCTTCAGCCTCGGCAGCTGCGTCTTCGCATCGCCGACGATCAGCCAGACCATCTTATTCGGATCCAGGTATTTCCCGGAAAGCGTTTTGATCTGCGGGACGGTCATCGCCTTTACGATCTGCTCACGCTGTTTTACGTAATCGGGCTTCCAGCCATAGCTGCTGATGTTGTCCAGCAGGTTCAGCTTCGCCGCGGCAGTTTCGAATGCGCGGGCGTTGCTCTTGATGAGGAAACCCTGCGTTGTCGCCAGGTCTGCGTCCGAGAAGTTCTTGCCGTAATTTTCGAGAATGTCCTTCACCAACTGCACCGACTCAAGTGTCACGTTCGCACGTACGCCGCTGCTGATCGTGAACGGCCCCGGGCTTTGCGTTCCGGAGAAATTCGAGTTGATCCCGTAAGTGTAGCCCTTTCCTTCCCGCAGCTCCTGTGTGAGCTGCGACGCGAAACCGCCCCCGCCGAGAATGTAGTTCGTAACCACGGCCGGGTAATAGTCCTTGTCCGTAGCCGCCAGAGCGGGGTAACCGATCCGCAGGACCGACTGGACCGCACCGGGCACATCGTAGAAATAAACCTGCGGCTTAGTGGGAGGTGCCGGCGTTTTGTACGCTGGAATATTCACCTTCTTCGCGGCCCAGCGTTTATTGATGCCGGCCAGCGACGATGTCACCTTCGACTTGTCGATGTCCCCAACGACGTGCATTCTGGCCACCGACGGCGAAAGGTTTTTCGCGTAATAAGCCTTTAGATCGTCGATGGTTATAGTGTTGACCGATTCGATCGTGCCCAGGATGTTCCGCGAGCGAATATTGTCCTTGCCGTATATAAGCGCGTTGTATTCACGCTGAGCGATGGCGTTCGGATTCGCTTCCAACTGGCGTATCTGGCTGATGACGCTCTGTTTGATAAGGTCGAATTCCTTCGCGTCCCAGCGCGGCTCGAACAATATCTCTTCAACAAGAGCAAGCGTCGCGTCGTAATTCTTCGCCAGCGTCGTGACGCCGATCCTGACATCTTCGACTCCCGCATTCACATTGATCGAAGCCCCAAGCTGCTGGATCGCTTCTTCAAGTTCCTGCGGCGTCTTTTTCGCGGTTCCCTGCGTCATCATGCGTGCCATCATGTTCGATACGCCGACCTTGTCGATGTCTTCCATCAACAGGCCGCCGTCGATTACGATCTCGAACTGCACGAGCGGCACTTCGGAATTCCGGATCCCGTAAACACGCATTCCGTTGGAAAGCTTGTTTTCCCAAACCGCCGGGATCTTGACCTCCGGTGCGGGGCCGTAAGGCGGCTCAACACTGCGGTCGAAACTTGAGGGCGTTTTTTCATAAGAAGCCTTTACGTTCGGATCGACGGCGTCTTCGGCACCCTGTACGATCTTCTCTTCGACCACTTCCGCCTTGGTTGAACCTTCCAGAGCAAGTGCGGCCTTGCCCTTCGGCACAAAGCTGGTCGCCACGTAATTCTTGCCCTTGATGTATTTCTCATAAACGCGCATCACATCGGCCGGCGTAACGGCGAGAATATTCTTGATATCCTGCTCGATGCATCCGGGGTCACCCCCAAATATGTTGCACTGCGTCAATTGCACGCCTTTCCCAAGTACGCTCGACAGCGAGTTATAGAACCGCGTTTCCTGCCCGGCCTTTATTCGGTCGAGGTCCTTCTGGGAAATGCCTTCCTTTTCGAATTTGGCGAATGATTCAGCCACCGCCTTTGCCACATCGTCCAGATCCTTGTCGGCGAATGCCCTGATCACCAGAGCGGCCTGGCCGGCAAGTTCGGAACCACTGTTGAACATACCCACGCCCGGTGCCAGTTTCTTATCCTCGACGATCACCTGATAGAACGGCGCACGCTTTCCTCTGGTCAGGTAAATAGCCAGCACGTCCAATGCGGCCTCGTCAGCGTGATATTGTTCGACCGTCGGCCAGGTATATGTAAGCTCCGGCAGGCGGGCGAAATTATCCTCGTGATAGAACTTGACCGTTTCTTTGACGACACCCGGCCTCTTCGGCAGCGGCGTCACCTCTTCACCGCGTTTGATCTCGCTGAAATATTTCTCGACCCACTTCTTTGCCTGAACGGGATCGAAATCGCCCGCGACGGTCAGTGTCACATTGTTCGGCACGTACCAGCGGCGGAAGAATTCTTTTACGTCTTCAAGCTCGGCGTTCTGAAGATCTTCGAGCGAACCGATCACCTGCCAGTTATAAGGATGGTCTTCCGGGTAAAGAGCCTTGTCGATCACATAGTCAGTATGCCCGTAGGGATTGTTATCCACACTCTGCCGCTTCTCGTTCTTAACGACCTGCTTTTCCTTTTGCAGCACGGGTTCGGTCACGGTGTTTATGAACCAGCCCAGCTTATCGGCCTCGGCCCAAAGCATTTTTTCCAGAGCGTCCTTCGGCACGGTCTGAAGGTAGTTCGTCCGGTCGCGGTTGGTCGAACCGTTCGCGCCGGAACCGCCGATACGAGCGGTCAGCTTGTCCAATCCGCCCTTTCCAAGGTTTTCCGATTCCAGGAACAGCAGGTGCTCGAACATATGAGCAAAGCCCGTCCGGCCTGCTTTTTCTCTGGCAGAACCGACATGCGCAGTCAGCGAGACCGCGACGACCGGATCTGATCGGTCTATGTGAAAAATAACTTCCAGCCCGTTGGGAAGTGTGAACTTTTCGTAATCGATCTTGAACGTCCCGTTTCCGCCGGCTTTTTGGGCAGATGCCGGAATTGCAGATATAACAAGAGTTAGGAGCAACAAGTAGCACTTAATGATCTTCATAGAATTTTGCGGCCGGCCGAAGATGCCGGCGGGTATTAGTATGACGCTAAATCGTTAAAAAAGTTTCGCAGCCGAATGTACGGCGCTTTGCTGTGCCCGCGATCTATTCATCGATGACCGGTTCCTGTTTCCGCGATCTTCGCCGCTCAGCACGCCATTTCTTGCGAACGGCCGCGACGTCGAATTTATCGCGTTTTCCGTCGCGCATGTTCTCGACCTCGTGCTGTACGCGGGCGGCGATCAGGCGGTATGCCTCAGTATTCGGCACGCCCTTGGTCATTGACGCCAGCTCATCGTATTCAAGGAAATTCCCGACCTTCGCCCCGACCTTTGCACCGATGCTGCTGCCCTTCGGGATGACGGTTCCTTTCGGAAACGCCTCGTAGGTGCCCCAGATGTAAATCGGCAGAATTCCCACTTTTTGATTCAACGCCAGGTAACCGATGATCGGTTTGAATTCCGCGATCTCGCCGCTTTCCTGCCGGCCGCCTTCGGGAAAGATAAGGGCGTTATAGCCTTCATTCAGGATGCGAGTGACATGCCGCAGCGATTGACGCAGGCTGCCCGTGCGTTCTATCGGAACGAGCGTCGTAAAATTGTTCATGTACGCGCGTTTATATTTCGTATCGAACCAGTAGTCCGCGGCGGCCACTGCGACGGTCTGCTCCGCGACATCCTTGCCCAGGGCCTTTTTCACCAGTCCGGTGTCGATATGCGAGGTGTGGTTCGGCGCGACGATGAAATTTACATGCTGCGGCACGTTGGATTGGCCTTCGATCCGTGTATCGAGCACGCCTTCGTACAGCGTTTCCTGCGCAAAATCGACCAGAGCATTTCCCGCGCGGCGGACGATCGACGGAATAATTATCTCGTCCTCGTCCTTTTTCTCTTCGGTCTTCGGCTCATCGGCCAGTTTCTTCGTTTTGTCGAGCCTCTGTACCGCCGTCAGCAATTCGCGGACGGATTGAACTTCGTTAAGCGTGTCGGGCGAGAGGACCTTGCCGCCCGCGTCTTCGACGGCCGCCTGGAGTTCGACGAACATCAGCGAATCGAACCCAAGATCTGTCAATTTGTCCTCGATCGCAACATCGGACAGAGGCCGGCTTGAGACGGTCGCTACGATCTTTCGTATCCAAAGCACGTTATCGTCGCCTTTCGATTCGACCGCCGCTTTAGTCTTTCGCTTGTCGCGGTCTTCTAGTCCTTGCAGCAATTCAACGACTTCGGGCCTCTTCACCTTCCGTGTTGCGGTGCGCGGCAATTCGAACGGTGTGATATGCAGCACTTTCACGCGTTTGAAGAACGGCAGAGAGGCCGATATCTCGCGAAAATGCTCTTCGACCTTTTTATTTACTTCGGCCCGCGCCAGCGTTATGTCGTTTTCGTAATCGGGAACGACGAGCGCAGCGATCTTTTCGCCGCCGTCATCGTCAGGCAGTCCGACAACGCTCAGTTCCTTGATATATCCCGATTTCCCGTAAATGTCCTCGATCTCATCCGGATAGATATTCTTGCCGTTCGAATCGATGATGACATCTTTGGAACGCCCGACAATATATAGATTTCCGTCTTCGTCGAGTTTTCCAAGATCGCCTGTGCGCAGCCATCGGTCCTGAAGAACTGCCTCGGTCGCCTCTTCGTTGTTGTAATACCCGAGCATTACGTTCTGCCCTCGGGCGAGAACCTCGCCGACGCCGTTGTCGTCCGGATTGTCGATCTTGACCTCGACGCCAGGGAGAGGTTTGCCGACGCTTCCCTTCAACAGCTTGTTGCCCGGACGCGAAACGGTCAGCACCGGCGAAGATTCCGTCAATCCGTAACCTTCGAGCACGGTAAACCCAAGCCCATGAAGGTCTTTCTGGACTTTTTCCGAGAGCGCCGACCCGCCCGAGATGAGATACCGCATCTTTCCGCCCATTCCCTGATGGATCGGGAAAAACACGATCGGGCCAAGGTTAAAAGGAGTGTTGTCGCGAAGCCAGGCGTTGAAATCGATGATGTTGTCAGCAACGTCCGCGATCCAATCGCCGCGTTCGCGCAGCCGCGTTTTTATGCGCCTATGGAGCATTTCCCACAACGCAGGCACGCCGACCATGCCGGTCACATGGCCGTGCTCGATCGCACGCGAAAGTTCTTCGCTCGAAAGTTCGTCAAGATATGTGATCTGTGTCCCGTTAGCGAAGGGCGTCAGGAAACCGGCCGAAAATTCGAATGTGTGATGCAGCGGCAGCACCGATAAAACGCCGTCCGTGATGTCCATGTCCAGCACGCTCGACAGCATCGAGATCATGTTGGTGAAATTCTTATGCGAAAGCATCACTGCCTTCGGCGTTCCGGTCGTTCCTGATGTGAATATCAGCGATGCGACTGAATTCGAAAGTATCTTCGGCGGCAGCAACGCGAGTCGGTTCGCTTCTTCGATCTCGGTCGGCATCTCGAAAACCTCATCGAAGGTCCACACAGGAATACCCAGCTTCTCTTTCAGCTCCGGATTTTCGGCGGCCAGCTTAGGCGAGATAACTATCGCCGAAGCCTCGCCTGCCTTCGCGAAATTCGTTATCTCATCCACCGAACTCGCCGGGTCGATCGGGATGGCCGTCGCTCCGGCTTTCAGTATTCCGAAGTACGTCAGCGGCCATTCCGGCATGTTGTGCGAGAAAAGGATCACGCGATCGCCCTGCTTGATCCCGTTTGCCGCCAGAAAACCGGCCGCGCGCAGCGTCAGTTCGCGAACGTCCTCGAACGTATACTGCTCCTTTCGGCCGTTGCGCTCGATCCGCATCGCAACGCGGGTCGAGAAGCGCTTTGTCGAAGTATCGAACAGGTCGAGCAGGTCCTTGTACGTATACGCACGGCGTTCCTGGATCTTCAGCTCTTCTTCCAAGGTTGGCAGCACCCATTTGCGCATGCCAGGGAAATGCACGTTCAGCCAGTAATCGTACCAATCGAGCTTTTCCGGATACCACGGGAGCAGGTGCTTCTCTTTTTCCTTGACGATCGACACAAGCGCACGGACGTTGTCCGAACGATAAAGGTATTCGTTGTCGATCATGAACGGCTTGAACATCGCGAAGGCGTCCATCGTTTCCTGCGTCGTACGTTCGAATTGATCGACGGATTTCTGCAGGTCCGACACGATATTCCCGATACGGCCGCCGCCCCAGCGGGGCGCCGCCTTTTCCAGGAGCGAATCGGCGCGCTTGGCAAGCTTGTTCAGCATCGGCGCCGACGTCAATTCATAAGTGCGCTGTTTTACCGGCGTCGCCTCGATCATACCGGCCAGCTTGTTAACGACCTTGTTCCCTGTTTCCTTTTCGTCGAAGTGCTGGCGTTTGTACAGCCCGACGAGCCCGACAATGCGCTTCATGTCGTTCGGGTTCGAATCGCCCGATGATGCCTGAAACACCAACGGCGGATTGTCGTCGACAAGCGCGTTCATCGCAGCTCCGAGTATTACGCCCGCTACCATATCGACCGGGATAATATCGAGGATCAGCTTTTCATTCACCGGAATGATCGGCTGGCCGCGCAAGGCGATCAGGATCAGGGGAGCGGTCGTTGTAAATCCTTCGTTCCAGCCCGGGAAAGGATACGACTGCGAAGATTCGACGATCGACGGCCGGACAAGAATCTTAACGATATCGTCCTGCTGGGCGATGATCTGTTCGGCAAGGGATTTCGAATAAGTGTAGATATTCGTCCATCCCCAATATTCCGCACGTTCGGCGCCGAGTTCCGTCGTGCGTTCGCGTATCCACATTTTCCGTTCGCGGAAAATAGCCGATTTCAGTTCCGCTTCGTCGTCGGGGTCGCGGCCTTCTTCGATGAATCTTGCCCTTGCAGATTCGCGGAACTTTGCTGCCTGCACGGCATCGTCCGCTTCTTGGCGCGCCTGCTCGCTCAGACGAGCGCAGTCGGCGACTTCCTGATTGACGTCGAACACCGTTCCGACCAATTCATTCTTTCGAGGGAAATAACCGACGACCGGCTCGTTCTCCCAGATCGGGCCGCTGCGCTTTCCGGCGACGAAACACGTAGAAACATGCACGAGCCGCGGCTTTTTCATCATTCGCGCAAGCTGGATGATATTGTTCGAACCGACGACGTTCGTACGCAGCGCCGATTCCAGAGGCGGATTGAATGTCACGTTTCCGGCACCGTTGATAATGATATCGGTGTCCTTCATTATCTTCCGCGCCGTTTTTTCATCGAGGCCGAGAAATTCATTCCCGACGTCGCCGTTCACCGGAACGACCTTCGATCTGATAAATTCCTCGAAACCGTCGCCGTATTTCTCGCGCAGCGGATCGAACGTCGGCGAGGTAACAATGCTCGTCCAAAACCGCGTGGTCGATTCGTTCTCATCACGCGCGCGGACCGTCGCGTAAACCTTCCCGATATCCGGAAAATTATTGAGCAGCATCGACAGTGTAACCTTGCCCACGAAACCGGTCCCGCCGATGAAGAAGATCTTCTTGCCCTTGAATATTTCTGTTGGTGATAACTTCATTTAAAGCACTAATGCACAGGTTCAGACTTGAAGAATTCGCGAATTGCCGGGTCTTCGTCTGTCATATGATCTGTGATATGAAAAACGTCCTGAATCCAAGAATGAGCCAATGCCTCTTCACGACTCAGCATGCGCCCAAGAATCTCTGCGTCGTTCCATTCCGATTGAGCCGCGTCGGTGATAGTAACGTTGAAATTGTCCTCGGTCTCCCATAAACGAAAGGCAAAAGCGACGCGCGACGGCGGCACCTCATCTTCGCCCCAATCGCCGAGACTCACAATTCCCATCACCCCGTTGTCAATGTGCAGATCTGTAAATAGGGCGTAATATACCGCGAACGCGTCATTGTCTTGGTAAACGAATCTGGTCAGCTTTGTTGTCGTTCCGCCGCAACAATCGCAGGTAAATGTGTTTGGCTCCTCAAATTCGATTTCTAACATCTGCGTTATTCCGGTTAATCCGACACATTACACAACCCAATAATAGGCTGGTGCAGCATCGTAATTTCAGCATTTCTGCCCATATACGAGCGTGCCATTGCGATCGCTTCGGTCAGATTGTCAGCTCGCTCCCAACCGAGCATTTCGGGGACGTGGGCGTTTTCGGCGCCGGCAACGATCACTTTGCCGACGTGCTGGCGCCCGTTTTCGCCCCAATACCACATAAAGAACGGGTGCGCACCGTGATAGGCGTTGCCCCGGCGGTACATTTCGACGTATGCCGGGTTGCTGGCGAACTCGCGCTCGTATTTTTCGCGCAGATAGAACGCATCGCGCGATTCGGGTAGCAGCCGGTGGAAGAATTCGATGTATGACGGGTGAAAATTATGATCGAATTCGTCAAAGCACGGATGCGTGATGATCATCACGCCGCCTTTTCGCAGCAGAGGCTTGTTCCGAAACATGTTGAAGTGGTACCCGAGGGCCATCACCTGCACCAGCAGCGGATTCAGCGCCGAATAAACGTTGTACGGCGATATATCAGGAATGCCGGTGATCATTATGTCGCACTGCCCTTTTACCGGGATCTCGTACTGGCGGTAATTAAGTTCGAGGATCTTGTCATGCACAGGTTCGGTCTTGCCCGCAAAACATCCGATCAGCTCGTACTGCGCCGGAATGGCATGCAGCATCTTTCGACGCGCGCCCCGCGGCATCTTGGAAAATGTGCGCTTCATCGCTTCCCATTTCATCCGGTCGGCAAACGAAAACTCATCCTCGTTACGCGTCAGGATGTCGTACCCGTCGGGAAACATCTTGTTGTTCAGCGCCGTCTCGATGTGAAAGACCTTGCAGTTCTCATCCACCAGTTTACCCAACCGGATCACCTTGTGATTCAATTCCGAAGCCGGCGGGTCCATATACGAATGCGAATCGCGAATGGTCTGCGGTTCGTGGTGCGCACGCAAGGATTCGTAATCGCACAGTCCGACCGCGACCGATTTATGCCCGCCGTCCATCGGAACCAGGTTTATGTTCAAATAAATAAGCAGATCGCTTTCGATCGCCCGACGGTTCACCCGGAGGGGTTCGTTGTGCCGCGTATGCCCGAGCGTGACCAGGCCTTCGTCGTCTTCGGCGTCGTGGTTGTAATAGCGGTCGGGGTAAAATTCGTCAAAGATCGCCTTTCCGACCATCCGCTTCATTTCCCACTCGGTCATCTTCCGGTGCAGCGAATTCGCGATGATCAGATGAATGTCGTCCACGCCGTTCGCCGAGCACATGTCCAGGACGACCTCCAGCATCGTCTGCCGCATGTCCGGCAACGCCATCGGCGGCAGCGGCAGCGAAATGTCGTCCATCGCGATCGTCACGCGCATTCCCGGCTCGAGCAGCGCATAAAGCGGCTCCATCTCGATCGGATGATTCACCGCATATCTGATCGCCGCTTCGCGATTCGGCAAACCCTTGATCGGCGGATTCGGATATATCACCCGCGTCCCGATAGGGATGTCCTCAAGAATAAAATCCTCGCCATTCGGCATGATCCGCGGTGCGGAGTCTTTGTCGATGTAAACAATCGATTCGTGTGTCTTTCTGCGTAGTTGCAATGCCATAATTCCTTGTCAGTATCTGATTTCAATGTAGCGGTCGGCGTAGGGGATAGTAATTTCATTAGCGTAAGTACTTATTATTGCTCTTTGTTTATCCCGGGCCTCTATTCTCCATTCCGTCGCGTCCGGCAAATGAAGGTCGGTGTTCACCAAATGAACCTCGTCTTCAGCAGTAACCAGCCAAATAAAGCTCTCATACACTTCCCCGTTCGTAAATGTGGTCAGATAATCCAAATGGTAAACCGTTTCATTGGTGTCAAGGTTTCTCTGCGGTTGGGCAGAACGGAATAACTCCCAGGAACTCGGCATTCCAAACTCCGTAATATTCTCATTTATGTGACTTAGGATAATTTTCTCCGAATACGCGTCTCGTCGTCCCCTTGAAAGATCGTCTCTAACTTCGTCGAATCGATTCGACTCGATCCGCTCCCTATAATTAATTAATGCGACATTCAAAAGTCTTAGTTCCTTCTCTTTTAGCCGGTACGTGTTGTGCGGCGATACACTTATATAAAAGAATCCAAATACATACGAGAGGATGACCGCAAGGACAAGTGCAACTATCGAAAGAAGGATTGGTCGTTTCATTCGCTTGTTAGTTAACTATCTAGCTGCCTATCAAAAAGGTGCAAGGTTGACAATACTGTCTCCACCGCCTTCACATAAAAATCCGGCTGAATTCGTTCGAAATCGTCGGTCGGTCGGTGATAGTCCTCGTGGTCCTCTACCCCGAAATAAATGAACGGAATTCCCGCTTTGTGAAACGACCCATGGTCTGACTGTCCGGTCCAATCGTCACGGCCGAGTTTCGGGTCGTCGTGGCCGAGCAGCACCTTCACTTTTGCCGATTTCTGTACCTTCTCCAGGACCGGCCTCAACTGCGGATAATGAAACGCGCCGGCCGCGTATAGCTCGCCCTTGTCGTTCCGCCCCAACATGTCCATGTTGACATTCACGACGATCGATTCTTTTTTGACCGGCAAATTTGCAACAAAATACCGGCTTCCCTGCAAACCCTGCTCTTCGGCATCAAAAGCAGCGAATATGATCGAATGCCGCGGCCGCTCTTTCTTGAACCGCTCCGCCAAAGCCAGCAGCGCCGCCGTTCCCGAAGCGTTGTCGTCCGCACCGTTATAAATTTCCCCGTTCTGTACGCCTACATGATCGTAATGCGCCGTGACCACGATATATTTTTCGGGATATTTCTTTCCCTTTATATACCCGACGACGTTCGCGCCCGCGATCTTTTCCCCGCTGCGTCGCCGTGTAAATGAAAATTCCTGCAAATAACCGCTGCCGAATTGCTCAAGCCCAACGCTCTTGAACCGGTCGGCTATAAACTCACGAGCTTTAATGATCTCCGGCGAACCCGAAACGCGCCCGCGCATAGCATCAGACGAAAGGAATTCGATATCTTTCAACAGCCGTTCGCTGCTGATCGATGACGATTTTGCTGGCGAATACGCACGCCGCCCTGCCGCGATCTGCGCAGATGCCTGCAGCGACACCGCCAACAGAAGCCCGACCACCCAAACTTTTACCGTTTTTCTGTGCATTTACGCTTCGAGGATGTTGCGGATTTCATCTCACCTCCCGCCGCATCCTTTTATTTAAGGTCCAATATCGCCCAATCATGCTGCAGCGCCGTTTGCTTCAGCCGAAAATCCGGATTCACCGCCACCGGATGCCCGACGATCGACAGCATCGGCAGGTCCGAGATCGAATCCGAATATGCGTACGATTCCGACAGGTTGATGTTTTCCCTCTCGGCATATTCACGTATCCATTTCGCCTTCGTCGCCGAAGCCATCACCGGCGGCAGCACACGGCCCGTCGCATATCCGTTCACGAATTCCAAACGGTTCGCGACAAAATCGTCTATTCCCAAATGGCCCATCAGGCGTTCGATCGTAAAATCGAGAGCTCCCGTCAGCACCACCTGCCGCTGCCCGATCTTCTTTCCCTGTGCGATCAGCTCGGGCGTGCCGTCAAAAATCGCGGGCTTCAAAACCTCTTCGAACAACTCGTCTGAAAAATAGCGCAGGCGGTCCTGCGAGAATCCTTCGTAACTTCGGAAAAAGACCTCGTTAAAAACATTGCGCGAATACAGGTCGGTCACGCCGAAGAACGGCAGCTTTGCCAGCGTTCCGGCGCTCTTCTTGACCGTCTGCCAAACTCCCTGTTGGCGGCGTGCGTAAAACCCAAGCGTATGCACCAGATTCGTGCTCACCAGCGTCCCTTCAAGGTCATAAAATGCCGCCGCCTTTTCTTTTCTACTCATACACCTTTTGTGCTAACTTATCTCTCGTTCGTCCGGAAGATTCGAAGAATGAATATATCAGAATCACAAGGGCTTTGGTATCGTTAACGGCGTGAGAATAGGAAAACTTTACATTTTAATTACAATTGTAATTACATTGTATTTACTGGCGGCTTGCTTCCGTGGTGGAAACACTGAAATTCACAAATTGAACTTACCTCCGGAACGCATTCGCACCAATCTCGACCAAGCCGAGCAGCTCTATCGCGCCCGCAATATAGACGGAAATCTCCAGGAGGCCGTACGTCTTCTATCACAGGTCCGCGACCCCGACGCCCGCAATTTCGAGGTCGAATGGAAATTTTCAAAGTTCTCGTATTTTCTTGGTAAAAAGCTTACCGACGACGCCGAACGCGAAAAGACCTTCGAGGCCGGAAAGTCCGCCGGCCAGATCGCGATGCGGCTTCAGCCCGATAAACCCGACGGATATTTCTGGTACGCAGCAAATCAGGGGGAGCTTGCACGAATGAGCCCGATCACCGTCGGACTCCGATCGGTTGATGACATTCGCGAAGCGATGAATAAAGTGATCGAGCTGCAGCCCGATTATCAGGGAGCGAGTGCCTATGATGCGCTTGCCCAAGTCGAACTCGGCAGCCGCCTGACCGGCGGCAAGGCTTCAAAAGCGGTTGAATACCTGGAAAAGGCGATCACCATCGAACAGCATAATTCGAATCTTCAGCTTCACCTGGCTCAGGCTTATCTGGCGGCGAAACAGAAGGACAAAGCTCGAAAACAGCTCGAAACAGTGATCTCGATGACGCCTAACCCGGACTTCGTTGCCGAACACGAGGCCAACGTCGCCGAAGCGCGGCGCCTTCTCGCATCGCGCTTCTGATTTTTCCGCGGCGATCATCTGTGCTACATTCTTCTCGTTTTCGCCATTATCGGCCAGAACCTGTTTGATCCGTAAATTATGCGACGTGCGATCTTTCCCGGCTCATTCGACCCGCTGACAAACGGCCATTTAGACATCATCACGCGCAGCCTGCCGCTGTTCGATGAGATGATCGTCGCCATCCTGAACAACCCCGAAAAGAACCCGATGTTCTCCGTCGAAGAGCGGATCGATATGATCGAAGCCGTTCTTCCCACGGTAAAGAATGGCGGGTGCGAGTTGATCGTCAGCAGTTTTTCAGGCCTGACCGCTGATTTTGCACGCCACAGCGGTGCAACGGCCATTGTTCGCGGCATTCGGGCGGTAAGCGATTACGAATACGAGCTTCGAATGGCATTAATGAACCGCAGGCTGGAACCGTCCATCGAGACCGTATTTCTAATGGCCGCCGAAGAATATTCGTACGTTTCGTCCAACTTGATGAAGCAGGTTTTCCTGCTAGGCGGCCGCGTCGAAGGCCTGATCCCCGAATTGGTCGAAGAGCGCATGCGTGAAAAGCTTGCCGGGTCCGCCCGTTAGGCCTTTTGTCTGCCCACATTTGGTCGCTTGCAAAAAAATATATACAGGCTACCATCTATTGATATGAGTCAATTCCCCGTGTCCGACCGTGTTTCGTCAATGCATGCTTCGTCCACCCTGAAAGCCGCGCAAGTCGCGGCTGAATTGCGTTCGCAGGGCCACGATGTAATAGACCTGACCGTCGGCGAACCCGATTTCGACACGCCGTCGTTCATCAAGGATTTCGCCGTCGAAGGCCTGCAGATGGGCCTGACCAAATACACGCCGAGCCCGGGCATGCCCGATTTTCGCGATTCGATCGCCGGATTTTACGCCGAACGATTCGGAGCTACGTTCCCGGCATCCGAGGTCGCAGCGGCATGTGGCGGAAAACAGGCGCTCTTCAACGCTGCCTGTACGATACTCAACCCCGGCGACGACGTTCTTATCCCGAAACCTTATTGGGTGACGTTCCCAGAGATCGCAAATTTCTGTGAAGCAAACAGCATCTTCATCGACACCGAGCCGACCGATTTTATCCTGACCGCGAAAGACGTTGAAGCAGCCATAACGGACAAGACTAAACTCCTCATCGTCAATTCACCGAACAACCCGACCGGCCGCGTTATCCCGAAGGACGAGATGGTCCGCATCATCGAAACCTGCGCCGAACGAGGAGTTTATGTGCTCACGGACGAATGTTACTTGTTTTTCGTCTATCCGCCGGCCGAAGTTTTCAGCTCGGCCACGCTGCCCGCCGAACTCAGGAAATTCGTTTGCGTCGCCGGCAGCTTTTCCAAGACATATGCGATGACCGGCTGGCGTATCGGTTATACGATCGCGCCTGCCGAATGGACGCGCGAGATCGTAAAACTGCAGAGCCACTCCGCAACACACCCAACATCTTTCGTGCAGTACGCGTGCGCGATGGCGCTTCGCGATCACGACGATTCGATCGCCGCGGTCAACACGATGCTCGAAGAATACGAACGCCGCAAATCGTGGCTGATCCCCGCTTTGAATGAGGTCAGAGGATTCAAATGCGCGGTTCCCGAAGGAGCGTTTTACGCATTTGTGGATGTTCGTGAATTGCTCGGTGATGAATTCAAAACGTCCGCTGACGTCGCGGAACACATGCTGAAACAGGCATATACGGCAGTCACGGACGGAGCAGGATTTGGCGCGGATGGGTTTTTGCGAATCTCGTACGCGACGTCGATGGAAAATCTCGAACGCGCGGTCGACGGATTTAAACGTCTGTTCAATGGCGAACATCGTTCCGCTACCGAAGTATGACAGAGATCATTGGGTGGGCGAGTTCGGTGATCCTTTTGATGACGCTCGTCACCCAGGTCTATAAACAATACCGCGACGGCCGTGTCGAGGGCGTTTCGAAATGGCTGTTCATCGGACAGGTTGCCGCATCGATCGGCTTTACAGTATACAGCTATCTCGTCGGCAACTGGGTCTTTATCGTCACGAACGGGCTTCTGGTGATCAATGCCGTCATTGGAGTAGCACTTTATTTCTACTTCCGGCGAAAGAAAAAATAGCCGGCCCAACACCCAATCAATCGCCGCCAGTCATCATTAACCCGATCTCTTCGAACGACGTAGTCTTCGGATCGACCTCGCCGACTATCTTGCCTTCCCGAATCACAAGCAAACGGTCAGCAAGCGCCGTCACTTCTTCCAATTCAGCCGAAACCAGCAGCACGGCGCTGCCCGAATCGCGCAAGCCTATCAGCTTTCGGTGAATGAATTCGATCGCGCCGATGTCAACGCCGCGCGTAGGCTGTGATACGAGCAGCAATTTCGGATCTAGTTCGAATTCCCTGCCGATTATCAGCTTCTGCTGATTTCCGCCTGACAGCGACCGTGCGGGAAGGTCCGGATTTCGCGGCCGCACGTCAAAATTCTCGATTATCTCGCCGACACGCGCGTCCACTGCCGCCGAATTCATCAGCCCGCCCGCACCCGCGATCGGCGGCCGGTAATGTACACCGAGGATCGAATTTTCCGCCAGATCCGAATTCAGCAGCAGGCCGCGTTTATGCCGGTCTTCGGGAATGTGCGCAATGCCCAGTTCCTTGACCTCGCGTGCGTTTCGGTTCGTAATGTCTTTTCCTTCGAAATCGATCCGGCCGCCCGAGGCCCTGGCCAATCCCGCGATCGTCTCTATAAGCTCAGTCTGCCCGTTGCCTTCGATCCCCGCGATTCCGACGATCTCGCCCGATCTGACCTCGAACGTCACTCCGTTCAGTGCCGCGCCGTGTTTACTTGCTACGCTTAGATTCGCAACCCTGAGCACCGTCGCTCCGGGCGACGCTTCTCCCTTCTCGACCCGCAAAAGCACGTCCCGTCCGACGATCATTCTTGCCAAGTCCTTTGCGTTAGTTTCCGAGGTTTTTACGTTGCCGACCGCCTTGCCGTCTCGCATTACGGTCACTTCGTCCGAAATCGCCAGGACCTCGTCCAGCTTATGGGTGATTATGATGATCGTCTTTCCTTGCGAACGCATCCGCCGAAGTATCGAGAAAAGCTCATCAACCTCTTGCGGTGACAGCACAGCCGTCGGCTCATCAAGGATCAGCAGTTCCGCATCGCGGTACAGCGCCTTCAACAGCTCAACGCGCTGCTGCTGCCCGACCGACAGTTCTTCGATCAGGGCTTCGGGATCGACGCCGAGCCTCAGTTCATCTGACAGTGCCTTGATATCACGGTTCGCCTTGTCCAGATCCAGGTTTGCCGCCGAACCCGTCTCCGCTCCCAAAATGATGTTCTCCGCGACCGTCATCGTGTCCACCAGCATAAAATGCTGATGCACCATCCCGATACCGAGCGCGATCGCGTCGTGCGGATTTCTGATCTGCGCCGGCTGGCCGTTCAAATAGATCTCACCGCTATCCGCGCTGTAAAAACCATACGCGATGCGCATTACCGTCGACTTCCCCGCCCCATTCTCACCAACGATAGCGTGGATCGTTCCCTTGTGGACGGTGAAAGAAACGTCGTCATTCGCAACGACATTCCCGAAGGTTTTGGTTATATTCCGAAGTTCAAGCATCGTTCCTTGTCTATTTCGCCATGGCGTCAGTAACCTTTATCTTCCCGTCGATTATTTCCTGTTTCGCCGCTTCGACCTTTTCGATCACGTCCGGCGATATCAAGGCCCGATTATATTCGTCCACCGCGTACGCAACGCCGTCTTTATCGAGTCCGAATACGTGAAAGCCACCTTGGAAACGCCCTTCCAAAACTTCCTGGACGACATCGAACACGGCATTATCAACACGTTTCACCATCGACGTCAGCACGAATCCCGGCTTCACGGCGTTTTGATTGGAATCGACGCCGATGACGAATTTGTTCGCTTCACCGCTCGGCCCGCGGCCGTATTGTTCGACGGCGTCAAACGCGCCTAAACCCGAATTTCCGGCGGCCGTGAATATCACGTCCGCGCCCTTTTCTATTTGTGACAGCGCCAGTTCTTTCCCCTTGCCCGGATTGTTCCAGGCGGCGTCGGTTACGCCGACGTAATTGTCTAGCACCCTTATATCCGGATTCACCGCTCGCGCGCCTTCCTCATAACCCGTCTCGAATCTGTGGATCAGCGGGATATCCATGCCGCCGACGAAACCAAGAATTCCCGTCTTCGATTTCGCCGCAGCGATCATGCCGACCAGGTACGAACCCTCATGTTCGCGAAAAACCAGCGACGCTACGTTCTGCTTCGGCGTCTTGCCGTCGGCCTCAAAGATCACGCCATCCACGATCGCGAAATTAATGTTCGGATAGTCCATCGCGACCTTCTGCATTATCGGACCTTGTGCAAAGCCGACGCCGATAACAAGGTCAAATCCCTTTTCGGCGAACGCTCGCATCGCCGGTTCGATCGAAGTCGGATTTCCCGGCTCGACATCATACAGGCAGATATCCAATTCCTGCTCGGCGCGCTTTACGCCTTCCCAGGCCGCCGCGTTGAATGACCGATCGTTCTTCCCGCCGATGTCGAAAACGATCCCGACGCGAATATTACAGCCCTCACGTTTTGCTTCCGCACCGGTGCCGCACGACGCCGCGAAGGCGACCGCGAACAGCAAAACTAAAACGATCGCGAATCTTTTCATAATGCTTAGATAAACTCCGATATTTCCGACGTTTAGATTACAGGCTTGGTGAAAATTCGGCAAGCAGATGGGCAGGCGCGGGAAAAGGCGGAGCGGGCACTGTCCCCCGCGCCGCCTTAATTGCCGGAAACGCTAATTTATTCCCTTTTTCTTTAGCTGTTCGGCCAAAGCGGCCGCCACAGCCGAATCGAATCCGGCCTTCTTTCCGCCCGCTTTTCGCTTCTGGGCGATAAAAGCCTCTCGCTGCTTCGATATCTGCAGTATCTGTTCGCGGATCTTTTTCCGCTCGTCGATCCGCCGCCCGATCTCCGCCTTGCGTTCGGCCGGTGCGAGCTTTTGCAGGTCTTCTGGCAGATTTTCGGCTTTCAGTTCATCCAACTTCGTCTTGCCGTTCTCGACATCCTGAATAAGGTCGCCGCGATATGCCGTAGCGTTCAGGGCCTTATTCAAGGCCCTGTCTGCCTTTGCCGCCGCCGGCGCGGTATTGGCTACCGACGATTCCGTCGCGGCGGCTCCGGACGCCATCTCTCGACGCGTGGCCGAATCACCGTATGCCATGTACGTTCCGCCAATCTGTCGCCCGAGGTCGGACAATTGCTGATCATAGGGAGTTTCGATCGTTTCGACGCCGCCATCCTGAGCGATCGCGAAATATCGTCCCTGCCCGTGCTGCGCGATCATCTCCCAGACCTTTCTCGTATCAGCCTGGGCGCCACACTGTATCGTGTTCACGATCATGCCTTTTCGCGTGGCTTCGGCGGTCGTGGCAAATACGTCCGGCTCATTCGCATATTCCTGCGGCGGCGCGTCGCCGACCAGAAAGATCATCTGCGCCAACCCTTTACGATTCGGCGTCCATCCGGCATTTCTTACGCCGTCCGCCAATGCCTTCCTCACGTCTTCCGGCGTATCGCCTCCGCCGCCGGCCTGTAGTTCCATCAAGCGGCTGTAAACCTTATCCAGGTCGTCCGTAAGCGGTAGCACTTGTGTCACGTATTCATCGCCTCGGTCGCGATAGGCGACCAAACCCACGCGAACGCTGGGACGCGATTTTGTCTGCATAACTTCATTGACTATTCCCCAGATCCGCTGTTTCGCGCCGTCAAGCAATCCGCCCATCGAACCTGTCGTGTCCAGGACGAAAACCATCTCGAGCACCTTCTCGCCTTTCGCCGGAGGGTTCGGGTCAACGTGTTCGGGCTGTTCGACGGGCGGCACAAACGGGGGCCAAGGGTATTCACGCTCGGCCTTTGCGCTCCAATAAAAAACGCCGGCGAATGTGATGCCCACACCAAACGCCAGCAATAATACTCCAAGCTTTACAGAAATTCTTTCCATAGCGGTTCGCTCCTGCTTTATTCGAAATGGATGCCTTACATCTATTCCGAAGAACGAACCGCGCTACCGCCGCTTGCACCGCCTGTGAACAATTATTCGTACCGCAGCGATTCAATGGGATTTAGCCTGCTTGCCCGCCACGCCGGCAGCACGCCCGCCGCAAACGCGATTCCGCACACTATCGCGATCACGAAAGCGATCGACGGCAGCCGAAACACAAAAAGGCTATAGCCTTCGAATGACGCCAGAAATGACGTCACGAGCAATTTATTCGCGATCACGCCTGCCAATATTCCTAAAACCGTTCCCAAAAGCGCTCCCCAAAACCCAATCAGAACGGATTCCATCGAAAAGATCGCGAAGATCTTCCCGCGTCCCATCCCCAACGCCTTCTGCAGCCCGATCTCTTTCGTTCGCTCCATCACCGCTATGACCAGCGTGTTTATGATTCCGAAAGAAGCGGCAAGCAATGCCACGAAGGCGAAGAGGTTCATCCCGGTTTTGAATATTCCGATTGCGTCGTACGTACGTTTCCGCAGGTCCGCGATCGTTGATGCCTCGAATCCCTTTTTGGACACCGCGTCCTTAAAGGCAGTGATCGTATCGTCGTCCGCCGGGTCCAGCCTTACAGTAAAACTCGAAAATTTACCAAGGTCCGCATCGCCCTGCCTTTGATCCTCATAGATCTTCGCCGCTGTTTCCGCGTCCACGAACGAATTTTCGTTCGTCTGAAACCCTTTGGTCGCAACGCCGACGATCTTCAGCGGCAAGGTCTTTTTTGTCCCGTCCGATCCTTTATATGCCAGCGTTGCCGTCTTTCCGATCAGCGTTTCGATGTCCGGGTCGAACGCCCGCGCCAAACCGATCGGGATCACGACCTGGCGGTTGCCGTTTATGGTATGCCCGGCTTCGGTTTTCTGAGAAATGCCGTCCGACATCATCCCGAGCGGCGCGCGGAATTTTTTCTTTCCCTCGATCGTAATATATTCACTCTGTATGTTGTATTGCGGCGTCACGCTTTTCACCCCGTCAATGCCCTTAAGCGCCGCCTGCATCTGCGGCAGCGTAAATGTAAGCGTATTAGGGTCCATCACACCGTCGTCCGCCAGCGGTTCCTCCGAATATTCCTGCGGTTCGCCGCCGTTTGCCGCTCCGTTCTTGACCTCGATCTTCTTTCGGACGAATACGACTTCGTTGCCCTCGATGTTCTTTACCTGATTCTCGACATAATCGCGCAGCCCGTCCCCGAGCCCGTTCGTCAGCGTCAGCGTGAACGAACCGACAAATATCGCGATAACCGTCAAAAACGTCCTTAGTTTATTCCTGAATAGGTTTCTGTTCGCTATCCGCAGCAGATCGACGAATTTCATACAGGCACTACCTCGCTTCGTTTTTCCGAGATTATTCGGCCGTCCTTCATTTCGAACACTCGGTCGCATCGGCTTGCCAGTTCGTCGTCGTGCGTCACGATCACCAGCGTGATACCGCGTTCCCTGTTCATCTCAAACAAAAGGTTTTCGACCGCCGCTCCGGTATTCGAATCGAGATTGCCCGTCGGCTCATCCGCAAAGATTATTTGCGGCTTTGTCACGAGCGCTCGCGCTATGCAGACCCGCTGTTTTTCGCCGCCGGACAGATCTTTGGCCTTTTTTGATCGCTTGTCGGCCAGCCCGACCGCTTCCAGAGCCTCCGAGGCGTTCAAGAATATTTCCGTGCTTGACGCTCCGCGTATCCGCAGCGGCAGAACGACGTTTTCGAAAACCGTCTCACGGCCGTTCAGAAAGAATTGCTGGAACACGAACCCGAATTTCTCGTTCCGCAGCACGTTCTTTTCCTTTTCCGATAGGCCGGAGGTGTCTTGGCCGTCGATCAGGACTTCGCCCAATGTTGGCGAGTCAAGGCATGCGAGCAAATGCATCAGTGTCGATTTGCCGCTGCCCGATTTCCCGACGATCGCGACGCATTCACCGCGCTCGATCTTAATATCTATATTTTTCAGCGCCTCGTATCCGACGCCGTCGCTAAGGTAGGTTTTTGAAAGGTCTCTCGCTTCCAGCATAATTCGCGCTGCCGGTATGTTGCCGGCATCGCAATTCCTTACGCGAAAGATCGCGTCAAGGTTCACCTAAAATTTGCCGGATCGAATTTTATTCAGGAAATGATCTCGCGTATCAGCGGAGCGGATTCGGGCGGCTCTTCGCTGATCGTGTACGCGAGCCGCAAATTTTGCGCGTCCGCGTCGGCGCTCTTTCGGCAGTAAAGAATGCCCAGGACATCACCCTCGCTGACCTCGTCCCCGATCTTCGCCTCACACGCCATCCCCACGCCGTGATCGACATCGTCCTCCGCCTTTATCCGTCCGCCGCCGATGCCGCAAACCGCGTCGCCGACTGCCGCCGTGTCGATCGCCGACACGTATCCCGCCCGGTCCGCCTTGACCGGGATCTCCTGCAGCGACAGGTCAAGCAGTCGCTTCGGGTCGTCACATACGGCTGTGTCGCCATTCTGAGTTTCGACGTTTCGCCTGAAACACTCGAGCGCCGCACCCGACATGAGAGCGTCCGCCGCCATTATCCTCGCGGCATCGAGCGAATCGGCGGCTCCGCCCAATTCCAGCATCCGCGCCGTCAATTCCAATGAGAGATCCAGCGTCGGCTGCATCGCTTCGTTGCCTTCGCCGCGAAGCAGTTTGATACACTCATAAACCTCTACCGCGTTCCCGACGAATTGCCCGAGCGGCTGGCCCATGTACGACACCACTGCCTGCGTTTTTACGCCGAATCCATTGCCCGTCCGCACCATCGCTTCCGCCAGCCTTTTCGAATCTTCTGCGGCCGTCATGAACGCACCCGAACCCGTCTTCACGTCGAGGACAAGTGCGTCGAGGTCTTCCGCAAGCTTCTTCGACATAATTGAAGCCACGATAAGCGGAATATACGGCACAGTCGCTGTCGCGTCGCGAAGTGCGTACAGTTTCTTGTCCGCCGGCGCGATCTCCGCCGTCTGCCCCGACATCGCGAACCCGCAGGTCTTCAGAACGCTCTTAAATTCGTCTGCGGAAAGATTTACGTTGAATCCGGGGATGGATTCCAGCTTGTCCAGCGTTCCGCCTGTATGCCCCAAACCCCGGCCCGATATCATCGGAACCGCCAGCCCACACGCCGCCGCCAGCGGCGCTATTATCAAAGACGTTTTGTCGCCGACGCCGCCCGTCGAATGTTTGTCCGCAATGGGCTTTTCTATATCCGACAGGTCCATCACCTCGCCCGAATACAGCATTTCCCGCGTCAGGGCTTCCTGTTCCGCGTCGTCCAGCCCGCGGATGAACATCGCCATTACCATCGCCGATATCTGGTAGTCGGCCCACGCGCCGCTCGAAACGCCCTTTACGAATTCGCCGATCTGCTCGGCGGCAAGCGCTCTGCCATCGCGTTTTACTGCAATGATTTCCTGTGGTCTGATCATCTTTTTAAAAGAAAAAAGGCTGTCCAAGTTTCGCACAAGGACAGCTTTTAAGTCTATGAGTAAATTCTACTTCGACGCTCGGCAAAACTCTGCCGCCTGGCTGAATGCCTGCTGAAGCTCCGCCGCGTGCTTCTCTTTCACCCTTATCGACGTTTCGGCTACTCGTTTCGCCTCTGCGGCGTCCAATGTGATTTCGATAGGCTTCGAATCGGCTTTACCCGCGAATTTGAACATTACCGCACCGTCGGCCACTCCGGCCATTTCCGTGTCAACGTACGCCAGGTCGAACGAGATCCTCATCGATCGCGTCATCGGAAAAAGCTTCGGATCATACGCCGGAACGCCAAGAGCTTGCCGATCGTTCGGATCGTTCATCGACGCATTCATTGAAACTAGCGTTTCGCCGCTTCTGCTCCGGACGCCGAAAGTCATCCGGCAGCCCGCGAACTCAACACCGCTGATCTTCGAACGATCAGAATGCGCCCTGTATTCCGGCCCGCCGGATACGAATTTGGTCTTTTCCTGGCTGATATAGCTTACGGTTCCGCTGCTGATCAGCAGTTCCGAAATACGCTTTTGAATGTCCGGGAGAGAGGCGGACGATCCGGCCTGTTGTGGGAATGCCGAAATGCTCGCGATAAGGATCGAGACCACTGCGGCGAAAAACACTGTCGTCTTCTTCATACTTAGCCTCCGTTTGTGGATCTTTTTATCAAAACAACCGCATCGGCTTTCACCGCACGCTGTTCGCCGACCGAATCGACGCCCTCGCCGGTTTTCGCCTTGACGCTGACGGCATTATGCTCGATTTCGAGCGCAAGTGCAATATTTTCACGTATTTGATCGATGTAAGGCCGCAGTTTCGGGCGTTCGAGGTGCACAGTCGAGTCTACGTTTTCGACCGTATATCCGTGCTGTTTCATTAAACCGGCCGCAAATCTCAGAAAAACAAAGCTTTCCGCATTCCGCCAGCGTTCGTCGCTGTTCGGAAAATGCGTGCCGATATCCCCAAGCGCAAGCGCGCCTAGCAGCGCATCCGTCACTGCGTGCGTCAGCGCGTCCGCGTCAGAATGGCCGTCCGCTCCTAGTTCCGATTCGATGGTCACGCCGCCCAGGATCAGCGGCCGACCCCGGACGAGCCGGTGCACGTCTGTGCCTAAACCCATTCGATACATAATTTATGCAGCGACACCGGTATCCAGCAGCGCCTCTGCCAAAACCAGGTCCTCGGGATGTGTGATCTTGATGTTGCGCGTGCTCCCCTCAACTGATGCAACTGTATACCCGATCTGTTCCACCAGCATGCATTCGTCAGTGACAGCGTCCGTCAACTCCGTATGACCCAGCGCTTCGGCAAGTATTTCGTACCTGAACGCCTGTGGCGTCAAAGCCCTGCGCAGAACCGCACGGTCGATCGTCCTTACGATCCTGTCGCCCTTTATCTCTTTGATCGTGTCCGTTACCGGCGCCGTCAGGCATGCGGCTCCGACCTCCTCCGCCATCCTGATCGTGGCCTCTATCTCGGCGACGCTGACGAGCGGCCGCGCGCCGTCGTGTATCACGGCGACCCGCGATGTCGGCGATGCCTCGCGAAACCCGCATTTCACCGATTCCGCACGGGTCGCTCCGCCGGCTGCGATATGCCGTAATTTCTTGATCGCAAAGGGCCGCGACATGCGGACGAACTCATCGATCAGGTCCGCAGGCAGGACCAAAACGATCTCATCCACGGCCGCTGACGCAGCGAAAGCCTCGAGCGCATGAATGACCACGGGTTTTGCGCTAAGGTCTAGGAATTGTTTCGGTTTTGTGGAATTAAATCTCGATCCGGTCCCCGCCGCAACGATGATCGCCGTGTTCATATTCGGATTGTAACCGTTCGGCTGCCGGGGCTGCTAGTCTGCGTTTTCGATGATCGTCGTTTGCCGCAGGTCCCGGGTCGCCTTTCGGAAACCAAGCGAACGAGAATCGTGAAGCGAAGCCGAACTCTCGCCGGCGTCGTCCCTGTCTTCCCACAATCGGCCGAAGATCATCTTGCCCGCGGTCGTCTGCAGAACGCTGGTGACCGCTATGTCGGCGGTCTTACCGATCAGCCGCCGCGCGTTATCGACAACGACCATTGTCCCGTCATCTAGGTACGCGACACCCTGGTTGTATTCCTTTCCTTCTTTCAGGATGAACACGCGCATCGCTTCGCCGGGCAGCACGACCGGTTTCAGGGCATTCGCAAGCTCATTGATATTCAGCACCGCGACACCACGCAGCTGAGCGACCTTGTTGAGGTTGAAATCATTCGTCACAATCACCGCGTCGAGTTGTTTCCCGAGTTCGATAAGCTTAAGATCGACCTCTTTTACAGCAGGAAAATCCGTCTCGACGATCTGAATGTCCAAATTGTTGTTGTTCCGCAGCCTTTGCAGCATGTCCAGGCCGCGGCGCCCGCGCTGCCGCTTGGACGAATCCGGCGAATCAGCGACTTGCTGCAATTCGGTCAGGATAAAATTCGGAATGATCAGCGACCCACCCAAAAAACCTGTCTCCGCCACATCCGCGATGCGTCCGTCGATGATCACCGAGGTATCCAAGACCTTATAATCGAGTTTTACCGTCTTGTCGCTGAAAATGCCGCCCAAGGCCGACAGGTCAAGAAAATCTCCCTTCGCCGCGCCGACCATCAAACCGATATAACCCATGAAAAACGCCAGCGAGATCGTCAAAAACGTCTGCATTTCTGCCGGAACGGCCTCGACCTTTTGGATCGAGATAAGCACTCCGATCAGAAACGCACCGACTATACCTAAAATTGATCCGGCGGCGGCTCCGATCAGTGTTTTTAGCGAAGCCTGCCGGACCCGCATTTCGAAAGCGATGATCGCGGCAGCAAAGATAGCGGCCAATGCGGCGGAAATGTACCGTCGTGTTGGATCACCGATCGGATCGAGCCGCTGTGTGTGGGCAAGCGGATTCAGCAAAAATCCGACAAGTGCCAGCAGGCCGAGAAAAGCTATTCTGATTATGAGGACATCGAGCTTCATTAACGTAATATTAACACGAAAATATGCATGCATTAAGCAAAAACTGGTTTCGGGTTCGAGATTTTAACCGCGTTTGCCGCGTTAAAATGTTCAAAATTCCCGCCGCCATACTCAAATAACCAATAACCGCGCCATTTCAGCTTTTTCCCACCGCGGGCTGCAAGACATCCGCCGCCTATCTGTATTATCGTAATCTCTTATGGCAAAAACTCCTGCGACCGTGTTCGTCTGTCAGAATTGCGGCAACCAATCGCGAAAATGGCTCGGACAATGCCCTGATTGTGGCGAATGGGCCACATTTGTCGAAGAGCGTTTCCGCGCTGCCGCGCCGTCCGGCGATACGGGCTTTCGATCCAGGCAATCGTCGCCCGTTGCGTACGAATCCGTTGAATCCCAGGACGACGCCCGCACGGCTTCGGGCATCGACGAACTCGACCGCGTGCTCGGCGGCGGCATAGTCGCCGGCTCGCTCGTCCTGATCGGCGGAGCACCCGGAATCGGGAAATCCACTATCGTTATTCAGATGGCCGACCAGCTCAGCCGCGGCGGAGCGAGCGTCCTCTATGTCTCCGGCGAAGAATCCGAGCGGCAGATAAAGATGCGCGGCGAACGGCTCGGCATCTCCGCCGAAAATCTGTTCCTTCTGCCAGAAACGAACCTTCAGGCGATCCTCGCCGAAACGGAAAAACTCCGCCCCGATCTCGTCATCGTCGATTCGATCCAGACCGTATTCAGTGAAAAGATCGAGTCCGCGCCCGGCAGCGTTTCACAGGTTCGCGACGTCGCGAACCAATTCATGATCCTCGCGAAACAAACCGGAACGCCCGTTTTCCTGACCGGCCACGTCACCAAGGAAGGGTCGATCGCAGGGCCGAAAACGCTCGAACACATCGTGGATACCGTCCTATATTTCGAAGGCGACCGTCATCACAACCACCGTATCATCCGCGCGACCAAGAATCGTTTCGGCGCCGCGAACGAGATCGGCGTTTTCGAAATGACGAATTCCGGCCTCGTCCCGGTCGGGAACCCGTCCGAACTTTTTCTTCAGGAACGTCCGGAAGGCGCCTCCGGTTCCGTCGTCACCGTGTGTATGGAAGGAACGCGGCCCATGCTTGTCGAGGTTCAGGCGCTCGTCGCCGGAACGCGTTCCGGCTCGGGCCGCCGAATGGCACAGGGCTTCGACTACAATCGAACCTCCTTGCTAATTGCCGTTCTTGAAAAGAGGCTCGGGTTTCAGCTTGCCGGCGATGACGTGTTCATCAACGTCGCGGGCGGCATTGAAGTGGACGAACCGGCCGCAGACCTCGGAGTCATTGCCGCTATTGCCTCCAGCTATAAAAATCTTCAGATCCCGCCCGAAACCGCCGTATTCGGCGAGGTCGGCCTGACCGGCGAGGTTCGCGGCGTCCTGCAGGCCCAGGCACGCGCCCGCGAAGCGCAAACGCTCGGCTTCAAAAAATTGATCGTGCCCGCGTCCAACCGCGTCGGTTTGGAAAAGCTGCTCGGGATTCGTGTGATCGGAGTGAGAAGCCTCGAAGAGGCTTTGGAAGAGTTGTTCTAAAACAAGAAGCTACGCAGCCCGCAAATGAGAGCTAGGTTTTGGTATGTCGTCGCCAAATTCACGCGCCGTCGCAAGCCATAGTTCGATCGCTTCATTTACTTTTTCCAGTGCTTCGAACTGAGTCTTTCCGTGTGCCACGCATCCCGGAAGATCTGGGGCCTCAGCGACGTAGATTTTATCGTTATTGTCCCAGAAAATTGTGATCTCGTATTTTTGCATCACTTCAACAATCGATCGTATTTTTTGAGTATAGCGCGGACCTGTCGCACTTGGTACGACTTGGCTTTACTGCCGTCGTTCTGAATATTCGGTTTTTCTAAGACCCCATCCTTTCGAAAAATATGATGGCTGCCGCGTACTCGTTCTTCAAACCCCAGCGACAGCAGCAGGCCTCGCAAGTCCTCAAAGCTTATATTTGCGTCCGCCCCACCGGCCAGGATCTTAACTCGCAGCTTTTCAAACTTGCCCATGCATCCTCAGGTTAGCATTTTCACCCTTTTATTACTATTATTTGGACATGGCAAAGTCTGTCTTTCACGACGGCGACGAAGGCGTCGAACTTATCATTCGGGACAAAAAGAAACAGCCTCGTGAACCGCGTCCCGCACGTTGGCCGGTTCACGTTGTTTACGGCGGCGCGCATATTTTCCGCGCCGACACGCCGGCAAAACTTGGGGCTATTGCGCTGAAAACGCTTGATGAATACGCCTCCAACGCCGACGAATTCGCGTCGGTTTTCGGCATCGGCAGGGACATCGCAGCGGACGTTCTCCGCCGAGCGAAGGAAAAACTCCTTGCCGACCCGATCGAAGACTACCGTATAGATTTCGAGGACGGCTACGGGTTCCGCCCCGACGACGAGGAGGACGGCCACGCCGTTGCCGCCGCGGGCGAACTCGCGTCTGCATTTCTCGCGAATTCCCTGCCGGCAATGTGCGGCATTCGCCCGAAATCGTTCGGCCCGGAAACATACGGCCGCGCTGTTCATACACTTAAGCTATTTGTCGCGGCGCTTCTAGAAAAGACTGGCGGCGATCTTCCCGATAATTTCGTCGTCACGCTGCCGAAGGTTTCCAATAAAAAAGAGGTACGCGATCTATGCCGCGTGCTGAAACAGATCGAAAAGGATCACAAAATACAAAAAGGCTCGATCGGTGTCGAGCTCATGATCGAAACCCCGGAAGCGATCATTGACGCGAAAGGCCGCTGTCCCCTGCGCTCATTTGTCCGCGCTGCCGATGGACGCTGCACGTCGGTCCATTTCGGCGCGTACGATTACACCGCTTCGCTCGGCATTTCCGCTGCATACCAGCACCTGCGTCACGATGCCTGCAATTACGCCCGGCAGACGATGATTGCGGCGCTTTCGCCGCTTGGCATGCGACTTTCAGATTCCGTCACGACCAGTATTCCTGTCGCCGTTCACCGCTCGAACCACCCGAGCAAAACCGAACGCCACGAAAACGAGACGGCCATACGCCGAGCCTGGCGCGAACATTTCGACAACGTCGGATTTTCGATCGCCAATGGCTTTTACCAAAGCTGGGACCTGCATCCGAATCAGCTTCCCGCCCGCTACGCTGCGGTGTACTCATTCTTTATCCGTCACCAGGCCGCGCAGGCAAAACGCCTCTCCGGTTTTATCGAAAAGGCGACAAAGGCGAACCTGACCGGAAACGCGTTCGACGACGCGGCATCGGCGCGCGGGCTTGTGAATTTCTTTGAACGCGGCGTGGGTTGCGGCGCTATTGACGAAGGCGAGATAAATTCGATGTTCGGGACGTCCACCGCTGGGCTTCGGCAGATCTTTTCCGGGCTCTAGGCCTTGTCGCCCGACGACATGATGTTTTCCAGGATCCGTTCGCGCGTGCTGCGGCTGTCCGTCAGTGTCGGTTCGTCCTTCGGCTCCGAATATGTTCGCGGCTGGCTGAATGGGTCCGCCGGGATCGGCAATCCTTCCATTTCCATACGTTGCGCGATAATCCGTGATATTAGTTCCTGCTCAAATTCCGTTATATTCAGGAACTTTACGCCGATGCCCGAATTCTCGAACCGGTAAACAGCCTTGCACTGCAGCGGCAGCCTGTTCCCGTTCGGCAATTCGATCTCCATTCGAAATTCGTCGCCCGGGTAGACGTTGTCTTCCCAATCCGTATAGCATCCGCCGATACTGATCTGCTGCAGCATCGTTTCCTGACGGTCGCCAAACTTCGAAAAGATCACCGCGGGAATATCTAAAGAAAATCTTACGTGTTTTCGCTGGTCTATTGACATCTGAAGTGTTCGGCCGGCAATGGGGCGGGGAAAACGCGGGCCGCAGCCTCTATTTTAGCGGTTCCGACAGCGGGAAAGCAACATAAATTTAACCCGGACGCACAGAACCGGCCCCGCTCCCTCATCGTTCGTAGGAGAACAAAAGCCCCATAGCGGCGGCACTGGCGTGTCGCTGCCATGGAGCTTTGAAATGCAAACCGCGGCCCCGGGCCTGTTACTAACGCTCTTCGATCGGAACGTATTTCAGGTCGCGTGCGCCGATGTATTCGGCACGCGGGCGGATCAGTTTGTTGTTGCCGTACTGTTCCAGGATGTGTCCCGTCCAGCCCGACACCCGCGATATCGCAAAGATCGGCGTAAAGAGGTCCAGCGGAATTCCCATCAGGTAATACGTCGAAGCCGAGTAAAAATCGACATTCGGGAACATTCCCTTCTTTTCATGCATCAGCTTTTCGACCCGCTGAGACATTTCGAACCATTTCATTTCGCCCTTCTTTTCGGACATGTGCTTCGAATATTTGCGGAGCCACGTGGCACGCGGGTCTTCCGTTTTGTAAACGGCGTGGCCGATGCCCATGATCTTGCGCTTGGCGGCGAGAGCGTCGTCGACCCAGCTGTCGACCTTGTCGAGGCTGCCGATCTCGATGAGCATCTTCATCACGTTCGTGTTGGCGCCGCCGTGCAGCGGCCCCGAAAGTGCGGCAATGCCACCGGTGACTGCGCCGTAAACGTCCGCGAGCGTTCCCGCGATGACGCGGGTCGTAAACGTTGATGCATTCAGTTCGTGGTCTGCATGCAGGATCAGGCAAACGTCGAACATCCGCGCTTCGTCCTCGTCGGCCTTTTCGCCGCGAAGCATATACAGGAAATTTTCCGCGATGTTGAGGTTGGAATCCGGTGCGATAACGTCTTTGCCGTTGCGGATGCGTTCCCATGCGGCGACGAGCGCAGGCATCTGAGCCGTCATCTTGATCGAAGCGTTCAGTGCAGGCTCGCGTTCGGTGCTCTGGCCCTCTTTGTCGTAAAAATCGAGCGTCGAAACGGCTGTGCGAAGGACGTCCATCGCGTCGGCGTCCTTTGGATATTGCTTCATCAGCTCGATGACCGCTGACGGCGGGGCATAATTCGCCTGAAAGCTTGCTTTGAGGTCCGCGAGCTCTTCGCGGTTAGGCAGGCGTCCGTTCCAGAGGAGGAAAACGACCTCTTCGAACGTCGAATGTTCCGCGAGATCGTGAATGTTATAACCCTGATAAATTAAGATCCCTTCTTCGCCGTTTACGTCGCCGATCGAGCTCTGCGCGGCGACTACTCCGCGAAGGCCGGCGGACGCGGCGGTTGATTCTGTTGCTGTGCTCATAGTGCTTTATCCCGTATTTTGTTAAAGTTAATGCCTCTTTCGATTTTAACGAACCACCGTAAGTTAGACAAGCTCCGTATAAATTTTGCCGTCAGCCCGCGGAGGCAGCGACGCGAACGGGCATCGCTGCCTTTGCTCCCGTGATCTCCGCCGCGGACGCACCGTACGACGCGATCTCGACCAGCCCGGCACTGCCCTCTATTAGAAACAGCTCGCCGGCCGGGCCGTCCGCAAAGTACCGCCTGAAATTCGCAATCCGCGTGCCGTTGACCTCGAGATGGCCGCTTTCCGGCATGTCCGAGCGCTTAAAATTAGTAATAATATTGCCGAAACGATCGATGTGCAGGACGCAGCCGGTGAGCACTTCCGTATCATCGTGCTTCGGAATCCGCTGCTCCAGTAATATTGGGTCTTTAACCCGCGGGCCGAACGCCGACGGGTCGAACCCGAGTGACATATGCGCCGCCGCGGGTGCGAAAATATCGCGGCCGTGAAAGGTCGCTGAGACCTTCTTCGCGAAAAATTCCGCATTCTCCAACCCAAAAACCCGCGCGTTCGGCCCCAGGACGAACGACAGAACCCCGTTATCCGGGCCCGCAAAATAGTAACCATCGCTCTCTGCGGCGATCGCCCGCCGTTCGGAGCCGACGCCAGGATCGACAACGACGGTAAATATCGTCCCGAGCGGGAAATCGCGATAGCATGCGTTCAACGTAAAGGCGGCCTCCAATACAGCCTGCGGAGCGATATCGTGCGTTATATCGACGATCAGGGCCTTTGGATCGATCGATAATACAGCGCCTTTCATGGCTGCCACAAAATAGTCGCGGGTCCCAAAATCCGTGAGCAAAGCTATCGGCATACGGCAATCATACAACAAAAAAAGGGCGGCTTGCGCCGCCCGAAGTATGTGAATTAGAAGCAAATAACGACAGCCCGTTACCGGATCTGCGTCTCATAGGAAGTTTTAATGCGAAGCTGCTGGTTCGGCTGCAGCTTGATGTGGCGGCCGCGTTCGATTATGACCGCACCGACGCCAAATGCCGCACCAACGCCCGCGCCGACGGCCGCTCCGACGGGCCCTGCGGTGACCGCTCCGATGGTCGCTCCGGCTCCGGTCGCACCGCCAACCCTAATGGCGTCACCTTTTACGGTGCTTTTGCCCACGGCCGTGCCCTCGTTGTCGACCCTCTTGACGTTGTCTCCTTTAGCGGGAAGGACCTCTGTGGTCAGTGCGCTGAAATTCGCCCAGCGGGTCTCGCTCAGGAGGATCCGGTCGTAGGTAAGCAGGATCTCGGAACGCTTTTTGATGCGGCCGGGGCGTTCGATCTTGGAAATGCGTCCTTCGATGATCGCGCCCTGTATTTCTGCGGGTGAAACGACCCTGGCGTAGAATTTATCGCCCTCTTTGTTGTCCTCGGTGCCGATCGCGTCGGTCAGTTCCACGACAAGGTCTATGTCCTTTGGAATGATGATGATAGCGTCGCTCTGCGGCCTGAAGCTGATCAATTGGACCGGATCGACCGGTTTGTCTTCTTCGTAGGCCGGTTCGGCTTCCGCTAATGGCTCCGCTGCGGGTTCGGAAACGGCGGTGTTTTGGGCGACTGCCGTGTCCGTAACTCCTGTAGATGCACGGGTTTGGATGTTCTCAGGGACGGCGGATTCGAAGGACCGCTTTTCGAAGCCGGTATCGTAGCCGGTCTCGAAACCTTGGCGATAGCCGTCACGGTAATCTTCGATCGTGCCGAAGTCCTTGTTATAGGCGCGGTCGGCCTTGGAGTAATCGCTGTGGCGGCTGTAATCCCTACTCGCACTATCAATTACGTCGCGGTATCCGGCCATGTAGCCATCGGAATAACCGGTCCTGTAGCCGCGCTGGAGGGCGACCTTGGCGTCCTGTGCGATGGCAGTTGTTGCGGGCAGGGCCAGAAATGCTGTAAAACTCACTGAAAAAGCGAGGGTCAAGCTTAATAAACCTCTTGTTAGCTTCATTTGACCTCCAAAAATTTACGATGTATTGCTGAATTATGAACCAAGAAATGTTTTGTCCGCTTAGATTTATACACCAGTACCTAATATTTTACAAGAAGTTTTTTCCACAAGCGTGAAACTTCTTTTCGGACTCGATATTTCGGTGCACGGAAAACGCCCCTTGTTGGACATTTGCTTCCCGTTTGATGAACACGGCGACAGACACTGTTCGCGCATGACCGCTTCGTTAGTGACATCGAGAATCCGTTCCGTTAATGACCGCCCTTGGGCGCAGGCGTGGAAGTGTAATTTCTCCGAGCCCGGCGGCGGATCCCACGATCCGACACTTTTTCTCCCACGGTCTCTTCGATGCCTTTGACAACGTTGACGCCCTCGATATTTTCGGCCTTCCCGAAAGTCCCGTTAATGTCGCCAACGTCTTCGGCGCCGGCCATGCTCGGACATGCACCGGCCAGCCCCATCCAACCCGATCGTGTACCTGATAGAATATTGTCATACGAGGTAACGAATGGCTGAGAGAAAAAAGGGCAAATGGACGATCAAGGAAACCTATAAGCGGTTTGAGAATGAGTTCTTCAAAGTATATGAAGACGACGTCATTCAGCCGGACGGTCGGCCGGGGACTTACGCGACGATAAAATTTCCGGCGGGTGTTGCGGTGCTGCCGGTGGACGAGGACGGCACGGCTTATTTGACGCGACAATTCCGTTATGCGCTTGGGACGATGAATGTCGAGGCCGTCTGCGGGGCGATCGACGACGAAGACCCGCTCGAGGCGGCAAAGCGCGAGACCAAGGAAGAGATCGGCGTCGAAGCCGAGGAATGGATCTCGCTGGGAAAGATCCAGACAGACACGTCGATCACGAACAGCACGTCGCATCTTTTTTTGGCGCGAAAGCTTACGCATAAGAAACCGGAGCGGGAAGGAACCGAGGATATCGAACTCTTGAAGATCCCGCTTGCGGATGCCGTTGAAAAGGTTTTGAGCGGCGAGATCACCAATGGCCAAACCTGCGTCCTTGTTCTGAAAGCACACGAAAAATTCAATTCCTCTCGCAAAGATTAAAAAAACGCAGGCAGCGAACGGCACATTCGACTGCCTGCCAGCGGTTATCAGGAGGAGGAGAATCCTCTAAAAGCTCTTCCGGAAGAGATAGGACGCACGGATGAAGAACGTGCGGCTATTTCTTTCAAATCCCGGTTCGTGCTGATTGGTGAACGGACTGTAACCGTGGTAATTGAAATTGTCGTTATACCCGACGTAGAACGCCGTTCCCGGATTCGGGTTCCAGCCGAACAGGAATTGTCCGCTGGTATTGGCATTCAGCGTGTCGTAATCCACGCGAAGCCGCGTGAACAGGAACCGCGTGAATTGATACGTCGAACGCACCGAAAAGATGTTCGTATCGAATGCCGTCTCGTGATTATCATGGCGGCGCAGGCGTGCCTTGGTGTAATCCAGCGAGATGCGCAGCGGGTCGATCGGCTTATATTCGGCGCCTAAATTAAGATCGAATTGCCAGCCGGAGCCGGGATCAAGGGGCGGAGGCTGCGGCAGGTCCGGCCGCGTCACGGTCGTCGGGTTGGCCTGGAATTGATACAGCAGCCGCAGATATTCGGCGTATTCGGGGCTCTGAAGATATGCGTCGAATGCGGGGCTGGTCCGCCGGTATTTATTTCCGGCGCCAAAATCGTAATCGAACGCTCCGAACATCGATCCGACAAATCCGTAAACATACAATTGCTTATTCACGGTCTTGCTGAAATTGGCGCTAAAGAACGGCGCGGTCGATGACCGGTAAGAATTGCCGACGAAGGCGCCGGTGATGCCGCGGACAGGATCGCGTCGCGGGCCGAATTCGTGCTCGTATATTTTTTCGTTAAGCACTCCGGATTCGAAATAAAAATACAAATTTCCCTGGAACGTCAGGTTGATATTCATTCCGGCCATGGCCTCTTGCGTGCGGCCCGACCAATCGTAGCGGTAACGCCCGAACTGGTTCCAGCTTGCACGGATTATCGGGGCGTCCGGTTTCGACTTTGTGCTGAAGCGATTGACGAAGAACAGCACGTTCGTATCGGTCCGGCGGGTAAAGCCGGCGTCCGCTCGGTAATCGGCCGTGCGGCCCGATGCTTCGAAGAACCAGCCGTGACGGTCGGTCGTGTAATCGGTATTGAAGTAATAGCCGAAACCGTTGCCCGTCCGGTATGTCGCATCGTCGTCGTCCGGGCTGTAAAAGACCTTGCGGGAATGCGTTCCCAATACCTGAAACTTCGACACGGTCTTCGAATTCAGTTTGAAGCTGCCGTCAAAGCCGCTCGTGAAATTGCGGTTCTTAGGGAATGTCCGCGCGGTCGCGAAAAATCCGATGTTGTTTTCTTTGCCTATGTCGCGCTTGAGCCGCAGCACGCCGAACAACGCGTTTTGGTCAACGAATTCCTCGATCGAACAGCGCCGGCCGGGATCGAACTGCCGCATACGCTGGCAATTCAAAAGCTCGCCGCGTTCGTCTTCCGAATAGTTTCCCGGTGCGTTGTCAGACGCTACCAGCAGGCCGAACGAATTCTTTCCGACCTTTCCGGTGAGCTTTGCCGCCACGTCGGGATCGACGATCGTTCGCGAATAGAACGGCTGCAGCGGCGACTCGAATATTTCCTTGCCCTCGAGAAAGAACGGCCGTTTCTCCGTGAAGAAGATCGGGAACCTCTGATTGGCGGTGACCACGGGGGCATCGGCTTCGATCTCGGCAAAATCCGGATTGATCGCGGCGTCGAGCGTGATGTTCGGCGACAGGGTGTATTTCAGCGTCAGCCCGAGGTCGGTCTTGATCGGATCGTTGACGAATTTCCCGGGATCCGTCAGGCCGACCGGATTGAATATGGGATGGAACCGCCCGAAGGTACCATAACCGCCCGGCGGCACGGTCGTCTTTCGGCTTCCGGTCTCGGAGATCGTAATGCTCGGGACGATCTCGAGCGTCCGCTCGTATTTAATTTCGTCGAGGCCCGTGATCCGCCCGTGCTTGATCAGCATGCCGGAGACGTTGCGGTCGTCCGGCAGCCATTGGTTAAATTCATCGTTCAGACGGTCGATGTTCCTGGCGACATTGAATCCCCAGAACTTCCCTTTTCCGGCCGTGTATCGAAGCGATTTGAACGGGATCTTGACCTCGACCGACCAGCCCCAATCTTCGATAACGCCCTTCGATTCCATGACGATGTCGACGGAAAAATCGGTTCCCTGGCCTTCGGAATATATGCCGTCCTGCTGGATCCCGAGCGGGTTAAAGCCGAGCACATACGCACGCCTGCGGTCGTCGTAAGTATCGAGCCAGACGCGGACGTTGTCTTCGCCGAAAACGTTGTCGCGTTTTGCCACCGTCGCCCTGATCTTGTCGCGGTCGTCCCAGCATTTGAACGCGATGTACAGATGTTTGTCGTCGTACATCATCCGCACTTCGGTCGGTTTCGAAGGCGCGATGTTGTCGCCCGGGCTTGTTTGGTAAAAGTCTTTGAAAACGGCGGCGTTCGCCCACTGCGGTTCATCGGGCCGTCCGTCGATAACTATCTGCTGATCAAGTTTCGGCACCGTGACCGGCCGCAGCTTTTCCGGCGGCACTTCGACCTTCGGCTTTTTCGGCGGATCGTTTGCCGGCTTTGCTGAAAGTGCCTTCGTTTCGGGGGTCTTTGATGCTAAAGATGCCTGAGTAGGAGTTACCGATTGTGCCGCGGCATGGAATGAAAATAAGAGCACCGCAAAAACAAGGTAAAATTGCTTCATTACTTCACCTGAAAAATAAAAGAGAACGGTATTAATTTATAAAAAGGACCAGGTTCGCCTTCAGTGACTAAAACGCGATTCCGGTCAGAAAGTTTCAAGAAATTTGTGCAAGAGAAAAAAACCCTTGCACATCGGAATGATCAATATCCGGCCAACAGCGATGAGTTTCGCAGTACCAGCTTGCCATCGACGAATTCAAACTGGAAACGATTGCCGCCCTTGCCTAGCTGCCAAAGAGAATCGCCGCTGCGGCGGAGCTGAAGCCCCTGCGCTTCGATCTCGGTATTTGACGCGAGGTCCAAATCGGAATTTTCGGGCAGAGAAAGTGTGTATGTGCCGTCCACGGCCTTGCCGGTCAGCTTGTTAAAATCGCCTTCGAGAAAAACGTCGCCGTCTTCGGTCACCGCGTTTAAGTCGCCGCGGAATCCGATGACACGCACCGTGCCGTCGGCGTTTGCGACCGTAAGCTTTCCGTCGCTGTTTCGTATGTTGATGGATTCGTCCGCTCCCTTCAGGTCGATGTCGCCCGATACGCCCTCGAGCCGGATCTCCCCGTTGGTGACGATCTTCAGGTCGGACCGTTTCGGCACAAAGACCTCAACCCGTACGCGGTTCAGGTCGTCGAAGAATTCGCCGTTTACCGCCCCTTGATCGCTGCTCACGATCTTGAGGCCGACATTATCTCCGTTGACCGACTCCTGAACATTTACCGGTGCCCGCTTGCGGCCGGAGGAGAATTCCGTGACGACGTATTTGACCTCTTGCCGGTCCCAACCGTTTACTTTGACGGAAGATCCCATCGCTTCGATCGAAACCTTCGGCACGGCCTTAACAGGGATGGAATTGCTCTTGACCTCGATCCTCGGGAGCGCTCCGTTAAAATTTGCTTCGCGCAGGCGCGCGAGTGCTTCCTTCTGACGCTCCATACCTTCGCGGACGCGGGCCTGGATCTCGGCCGAATCGATGGCCACCGCGGCCTTTGTCAATTTTTCCGTATCGATATTGACGATGACCGGGCCGATCTTCGAGAGTTCCTTTTGCGCCTCTTTCATTGCGACGGCGGCTTCTTTCTGGGCTTTCCGCCCCGCGGCCATTGCGTCGCGGTTCGCCCGCGCGATGTCACGGTTCATTTGATCGACATCCACGGAAACATCCACGTCCGTGTCCATATCATCCGGGACCCTGCCTTTCTGCGGCAACAGGTCGGTTGCGGGGCTAAGCGACCTGCCGTCGTTCTTGCGATCGACGGTGAGCGGGCCGTTGACGCTGGAGAGCTTGATCTGGACATCGCCGGCGCCGAGGCGTCCGTACAGGTCGCGGCCCACATACTGGCCCTTGCGGACCGGCAAACCGAACTGGTTGCTGATCTGGCCGTTCAGCGAATTTGCCCGCACGGTCGCATTCGAATCGGAAGGGATCGCGAGATTTACCCGGCCGTTAACCGTGCTTAGCGTTATCTTGCTGCCGGATTCGAGCCGGTCGAAATCGGCCGAGACCTCACCGTTGACCGTGGAAAGGTTGGCCGTTCCGCGCAGATTCGCCGCCTTGACAGTGCCGTTAACGGCCGAGACCTTTGTAAAATTCGTGAAATCGGAAACTGTAACGGAACCGTTGACGGTCTCGATCTCGTCCAGCAATGCTCCGCGCGGCACCCAGAGGTGATAATCCACGACGAGCTTGCGGTCCTTGCCCCAATCGCCCTTGTTCCGGTTTCGCCAATTGCCGTAATCGGATTCGACACTGAAGGAATCGGCTCGGGCGTCGACCTTGATCTCGACCTCGGCAAGCGATTCGCGGCTGTCGGCGGTTTTCATCGCTTCGAGCCTGACCTCATTGCGGTCCCAGGCTTCGATGACGATCGAACCGTTGATATTCGAAACACGCACGCGGCCGTTCGGGTTCAGCGGATATGTCTGGTCGATCTTTTCGGTCTCGTCCTGCTTTTGCGAAACGGCTTCGACGCCGTAATGAATGAGATCGCTGACGCGGTTGGACGCCTGGTCATTACCTGATGAGAACAACAGCCCTGCGAATACGATCGAATATAACCAACTCATAATTGCTTCTCCTGATCACGGAACAAATTCGGATGTTTTCCGGTTTCTATGAACAAAAACACCGCAGGGCCGGCCTTTGTGACAGAATAACGTGGATTATTTTTATTTTTTCCCGCAAATGGTCAGATGCCTGTAAACAGATAATTTATCGCCGCGTTCTTAAACCGCGAGGTTTACGCGTTTCGAGTGACAAGATCGGCCGTTCGGTCCGCCGGCACCGTTTTCAGGACAACAGCAGCGGCCCGGACGGTCATCTGAAATTTACTTTTATTGATGAATTTGATAGCGTTTAACGTTTGATCGATGCTGTAAACCGGAGACGAGAATGAATTTACAAAAAACGCATTTGCATATTCTGCATGAAGCCGAGGATCTTTCCAAAAAGGCTAAAACGGGCGTTTCTCTCCATTGCCACACAGAATATTCAAAGGAGATGCTCGATTTCGTTCCGCACTACGCCGATAAATTGCCGATAATCGCGTATTTCTGGCGAAAAGAGCGAGATAAATATAAAGAACGAGAAGGCAAGGGCATCGATTTTTCGACGGCTTATTGGTCGCCGCCGCTGACGGCACACGAAGTGCACCGGATCGAGACAGAACAGATCCACGCGGCCGGATTGGACGCCGTCGTTTCGATCAGCGACCACGACAGCATCGACGCAAATATAAAGGTCAACGAGACCATCGAAGCGCGCAAGGCGCCTATTTCGCTGGAATGGACGGTCCCGTTCGAATACGGGTTCTTTCACGTCGGCGTTCATAATTTGCCCGAGGACCGCGCGGTCGAATTGACGAAGACGCTTCTCGATTACACGTTCAACGAAGAGAATCATACGGCGGAAAAGCTGAACGAGATGTTCTCGATGCTGAACGAACTGCCGGGCGTGCTTGTCATCCTGAACCACCCGCTTTGGGATATCGAGATGGTCGGCAAAGAACGGCACGAGGTGCTTCTGAAGAACTTCATCCGCGAACACGGGCGCTGGATACATGCATTCGAGATCAACGGTTTCCGCACGTGGTCGGAAAACAAGGCCGTGATCGAAATGGCAGAAGCGTTGGGCATTCCGATCGCGACCGGCGGCGACCGCCACGGGTGCAAGCCGAACACGGTGATCAACCTGACGAACACCGAAACGTTCGAAGAATTCGTCGAAGAGATCCGCGTTAATAGACGGAGCGAGGTCGTGCTGATGCCGGAATACAAACAGCCGCTGCATTCGCGCCAGCTTCAGTCGTTCTCGGAGATCCTCAAGCTTTATCCGGAATTTCCCGAAGGCCGGCAAAAGTGGTTCGACCGCGTTCATTTCGATATCGGCGACGGGCATGGATTGAGGCAGTTGTCCGTACATTGGAAACGCGGCGGCCCGACGTGGCTTCGCTGGGCGATATGGACGCTGGGCGTGCTCGGGAGCCCGAGAATGCGGCCGGTATTTGCCGCTGCACGTAAGAAACACGACCGCGTGCCGAAGGATGCGGCCGGAACCAAATTTGAGATCCCCGACCTGGAAGATCTGTCGAGAAGCCTGTCGTCCGACCCGGTTTCCTAATTTTATGATCACGCCGGAACGACCCGTTCGGCGGCTGGCATTTATATTCGAGTTTCCAAAGGCGGGCAATGCCCGCCGTTTTTGTTGAGTAATACCGAAAGTGAAAGAGATCCTACGCGTCGCCTATTTTCCCGATTCGTTTCTGGAAGTGAACGGCGTCGCAATGACAAGCAACAAGTTAGTAAATTTCGCCAAACGCCGCGGCTATCCGTTCATCGCCATCCACGCCGGCCGGCGGACAGAGGTGACGCATGACGGCAGCGTCACGCATGTTTCCCTGAAACGTTCGCCGCTGTCGTTCCCGATGGACGAAGGGCTCCGGTACGACCCATTGTTTCAGCGTCATGTCGGATTCGTTCGCAAAGCCCTAGAAGAATTCCGCCCGGAAGTGTTTCATATAACAGGCCTGAACGACGTCAGCATCATCGGCGCGTATCTCGCATGGAAGATGGACATTCCGCTGGTCGGGTCTTGGCACACGAACCTTCACGAATATGCGGCGCGGCGGCTGCGGAAACGCTTTGCATTCCTGCCTAAGAAGCAGCTCCACGACCTGACGCATTTTCTGGAACGCAAGATCCTGGACGGCGCGAAACTCTATTACAAAATGCCCCAGCGGCTGCTTGCCCCAAACCAGGAATTGATCGACATGCTCGAATCCGGCACAGGGCGGCCGACGCGTCTGATGATCCGCGGTGTCGATACCGAGGTATTTTCGCCGGCAAAACGCACGGCGAACGACGGCATTCTGCGGTTCGGATTCGTGGGAAGGCTTCGTACGGAGAAGAACGTCCGCCTTCTGGCTGAATTGGAAAAACGCCTGATCGCGGCCGGAAAGGACAATTTTCACTTTCTGATCGTAGGTGAAGGGGACGAGCGGAAATACCTTGAGGAAAATATGCAGACGGCGGAGCTTCCGGGCTTTCTCGACGGTGAGCGATTGTCCGAGGCGTATGCTAACATGGATATTTTCGTATTCCCCTCGGAAACGGATGCCTACGGCAACGTCCCGCAGGAAGCGATGGCATCCGGCGCACCGGCGATCGTGACCGATATCGGAGGGCCGAAATTCTTCGTGCACCACGGCGAGAACGGTTTTATCGCAAAGAACCTGGACGAATTTACGAAATATTCCATTGAGTTGATGGACGACCCGGCGAAGCTGGAATATATGAAAAAGGCTTCGCGTGAATTTGCCCTGACACGTTCATGGGAATCGGTGTTCGAACACGTTTACGAGGTATACGTCGAGGCCCGCGATCACCTGGCGAAGGTCCGAGGCCGCGAAAGGCATAATGGCAGTAAGTAAGATGGCAGCAGCCCACGTCATAAATTGCGCGAATTGCGGCGCCGGGATCAACGCTGGAACGGGCGTTGAGGAATTGGTCTGCCCCGCATGCGGCACACCGCAGGTCATCGAACTGCACGACGGCGTTGAGGAGGTGGTCGAACATTCGCCCGCGCCGCACCGCGTCATCGACGTGTTTCGCTATGTGGTCCGCCATCCGGTCGAAATGCTGGTCTATCGCTGGAACTGGAAGGCGGCGCTGATGAGCGGCATCATGCGCAGCATGATCTACCTGTTCACGCATTTGAAAGAGGGTTGGCGCGCCGCCCTCGGGGCAATGACCGTCGAATTTGCGTTCCGCGTGATCGTTTCAGGCGCGAGCGGTTCGATGGTACAGGCGTTTCACCGCGCCACGCCGGTATGGCTGGCCACCCTATGCGTAATGATCCTGCTGCCGGGTTTCAGCCATATGATCGAATTTACTCTGCACACGCTCAACGGCGACGCAAATAAGGGCAAGGCGATCATCATTTCGGTGTCGTTTTCGATCATCTCGGCGATATTCAACCTCTTCGCGATGCGCCGCAACACATTGCTGGTAAAGGACAAGGACGCCGGTTCGTTCGCCAGCGACATGGCGAAAATGCCGAAGATCGTTCTCGAATTCATGTTCTATCCATTCATCTGGATCTGGCGTAAGTCAAAAAAAAAAGTTGATACATTGAACCAACACCTTTCATCCAGCCCCGATAAATTGGTGAACGACAAATAACCCGCCGCATGTCTGCTGTATAAATGAGATCGGTCCACATCACCAATTACTATCACAAGAACTCCGGCGGGATCAGCACGTCCTACAACAATCTGCTCGCCGCCGCCGAGCGGCATAAGCGGTATATCCGCCTTATAGTTCCGGGCGAGGCCGAATCGGTCGAAGACGTCAATCCCTACGCGAAGATCTATTACGTACCCGCAAAATATTCGCCGCTGTTCGATAAACGCTACCGGATAATGATGCCGTGGCAATACATGGTCAACGATTCGATCATCCGGAGAATTCTGCTAGAAGAGCGCCCGGATATGATCGAAGTGACGGACAAATACACTCTGAGCCTGCTGGGCGTTATGATCCGCACGAACAATTTTAAGAAGCTCGGCCGGCCGATGCTTGTGCATTTTTCGTGCGAGCGCATGGACGACAATATCGGTTCGTTCCTGACGAAAGGCAGGATCGGGCAATGGTTTGCACGGCGTGTGATGGGAAACTACAATTTCCCGAATTTCGATTTTCATATCGCGAATTCCGTCTATACCGCCGAAGAATTCTATGAATCGGTTCGGTCAAAAGATAACCCGCGGCGGTCGTCGCGATTCCTTAATGCGTGCTGGCGGTTCTTTAAGGCGCCGCGCGTGCCGTATGCCGAACGCATCTACGTGTGCCCGCGCGGCGTCAATATCGAGACGTTCACGCCTGAGCACAAGAGCGACGAGGTCCGCCGGGAAATGATCGAACGCGCGGGTGTTCCGGAGAATGCCAAGATCCTGCTCTACGCCGGCCGCATCTCGCCGGAAAAGAACATCGGATTGCTCGTCGATATGATGGAAATCCTGGCTGCCGATCCGAGCGAAGATCATCGGCTGCTTGTCGCAGGCGCCGGTCCGCGGGCGGAATGGCTGCGGGCAGAAGCCGACAAACGTGCACGCGGAAAGGTGGTCCTGCTCGGGCACCTGGACAAGGAGACGCTCGCCGGATATTACGCGAACGCGGACGTGTTCGTTCATCCGAATCCTCGCGAGCCGTTCGGCATCGCGCCGCTCGAAGCAATGGCGTCCGGCGTGCCGACGCTTGCCCCGAACGCCGGCGGTATTTTGTCGTATGCGACGAATGAGAACGCCTGGCTGGTGGAACCGACGGGAGAGAATTTCGCAGCGGCCGTACGCGAGATAGTTGCCGACGAGAATAAGAGAAAGGGCAAGGTCGCACGAGCCCTCGCGACCGCGCGTGCGAACACGCGTGAGGCTTCGACCGACAACCTGATCGCGGCATACGATAGAATGTACGAAGATTTCAATCAGCGCAGAGAGCTGTTTACCGATATCGAAGCCGTGAAAGGCCACGATTTCGCGAAAGACCTATAAACGATGTTAGAGCTTGTTTTTGCAAACCTGAAAGTTCGCCCGTTTCGCACGCTGATCAGCATAGTCGGCGTGGCGATCGGCGTTGTTCTGGTAATACTTTTCACGGGGCTTGCCCGCGGGATGACGAACGACATGGTCCGCCGCGCGTCGAATTGGAAGGCGGAGATCGTCTTTACGCGGCCCGGAGCCGGCGATTGGAGCAGTTCGAATATGAACGTCAGCGCGACATACGCCGAACGCCTCCAGTCGATAGAGGGCGTTCAGATGGCCGTGCCGGTCGGGCGTTACATATCCGCGAGCGCAAAGGGGCGGTTCGGGACGCAGCAGATCGACGGCGTGGATTGGGAGCCGTTCGCCGAAATGAACGGAATGAGCATCATCGAAGGCCGCGCGCCGCAGGCAAATGACGAGGTGATCCTGGACGAACGGCAGATGCGCGAGGACAACGCGAAGATCGGCGACACGACCGAAATATTCGGCGGCAGGCAGTACAAGATCGTAGGCGTTTTCGAGCCGCCGTCAGGCGCGCGGGTGAAAATGTCGCTGGCCGCGCTGCAGGAAGCTCTGGAATCGCCAAACAAGGCCACATATATCCTGGTCAAAATAAAAGACGGCGCGCGGGTCGAGGATGTCGCCGCCCGAATAGACGCCGAGCTTCCCGGAAACAAGATCAACCTGACCCGCGACCTGGTGATCGACGCGTCCGAACGCGTGCCGCAGCTGAATACATTCCTGCGCGTCCTGGTCGGGCTCGGGGCGTTCGTCAGCACGATCTTCGTTTTACTTTCGATGTATACGACGATCACGGAACGCCGAAAAGAGATCGGCATACTGAAATCGCTCGGCGCTTCGAAATCGTTTATCATCAGCGCGATCGAAGGCGAGGCCTTTATGATCGGCTTTTTGGGTATAATTCTCGGGTTTATCGTTTCATTCGCTGCCGGATATTTGATCTCGTCAGGGTTCGATCTTGCATTCGAATACAATGCCCGATGGGCATTGATCGCGGCGGTGATAGCGGTCGGCGGAAGCCTGGTCGGTGCGCTCTATCCGGCGTGGCGGGCGTCTGGTATCGATCCGGTTGAAGTGATGGTGAATGAATGAGCTAACCGATATCGAAGAGATATCGGGCGATGACGGCGGCGGCCATAAGAATCAGGATCATTGGTTTTAGCCGCTCGCTTATTTTACGTGCCGTTTCCGAGGCGGAATCTTCCAGCAGTATCGAAATACCCCAGCAGATCAAGCCGATGGTTATGAGAATGCTGGTGAGGCTGCCGATATGCAGGCTGTAAAACGCCACCAGTATTAACAAAACCGCAATTATTTTTCCTAACTGCTTCATTCGCCGCCCCCGTGGATGTAAACTTAACCCGAATATACATCCGAAATGAGCTCTAATCAAGAAATTCTGTCCGCGGTGAACACGGGCCGGGCCGCTTCGAGCCAGGGCATCCAACAGCGGATGTTCGCCAAATGGTTCGATGCGTTCGTGTATAACCAGATATGGGAAGACCCGCGCGTGGACCTGCAAGCGCTGGAGTTGGACCAAGGATCGCGCGTGCTGACGATCTCTTCCGGCGGCTGCAATGCCTTGAATTACCTGCTTGAGCGGCCCGAATCGGTCACTGCGGTCGACCTGAACCGTCATCATATTTTTCTGTTGGACCTGAAGATCGCGGCCGCGCGTTTCTTGCCGGGGTATGAAGAGTTTTTCGCGTACTTCGGTCACGGCAAAACAGACGACGCCGCTACGCTGTACGACAAATTTCTCGCGCCGAATTTAAGCGTCGATGCCCGCAGTTTCTGGGAATCGAAGCGTCCGCTGCGCGGCAGGCGTATCGATTTCTTTACAGGCAGCGGCCTGTACAACCATTCGCGGAACGGCTATTTCCTGGGCTTTTTTCACAAGCTGTCGCGGCTGTTGGGTTGCGATGTCGAGCGCATTCTTGGATGCAAAACGCTGGAGGATCAGGCCGCTTGTTACGACAAATACATCGCACCGTTCTTCGACAGCATCCTGATCAAGATCATCGGAAAAATGCCCGTCACGTTATTCGGCCTGGGCATTCCGCCGCAGCAATATCAGGAATTGACACGGGACCTCGGCCAGCACGGCACGATCATCGACGTCTATCGCGAACGTGTTAAACGCCTCGCGTGCGGTTTTCCGATCGCAGAGAATTATTTCACCTGGCAGGCATTCGCCCGCAGGTACGATACGGAGGATCGCATCGCCGTTCCGGATTATCTAAAGCCTGAAAATTTTGAATCTCTCCGCGAAAACGTCGAAAATATACGCACGAACATCGGGTCCGTTACGGACGAGATCCGCCGGCAATCGGCGGGCACATTCAACCGATTTGTGTTCCTTGACGCCCAGGATTGGATGAACGCCGACGCAATGACCGAGCTCTGGTCGCTGATCGCCGAACGCGGCGGGCCGGGCAGCCGCATCATTTTTCGGACTGCCGGTGCCGCGTCACCGATCGAAACGAACGTGCCGGCGAATGTGCGTTCGCGGTTCGTTTATGAAGAGGAATTGTCGAAAGCGTTGTTTCTCCGGGACCGAGCGTCTATATATGGCGGATTTCATCTTTACAGGCTGAAATAAATGGCGAGTACGTTTGAAAAAATGGACCGAATGTACCGTTTCCAGCGGTGCTTTTACGACCTGACGAGAAAATTCTACCTGCTCGGGCGCGACCGGCTCATTTGCGAAATGAAGATCTCACAGGGCGACCGCGTTCTCGAGGCGGGCTGCGGTACAGGAAGGAATCTGATCGTTCTTGCCAAGAAATATCCGGAAGCGGAATTTTTCGGCCTGGACGCTTCCGCCGCGATGCTAGATACGGCGGAGGCGAGATCGGCCGGTATCGCAAATATACGTCTTCAAACGGCTCTGGCCGATGATTTTGGGCACGACAAGACGTTTGGCCTGAATGCTGCGTTCGACGTCATTTATTTTTCGTATTCAATATCGATGATCCCGCCGTGGCGCGAATCTATTGAGAACGCGTTGGCCAACCTAAAACCCGGCGGGAGGCTTTATTTTGTCGATTTTTACGACCAGGCGGGCCTGCCCGTTTGGTTTCGGAAATTGCTGCAGGCGTGGCTGCGGCAATTTCACGTTAAATATCCCGCCGAACTTCCCGGATATCTTCGCCGCCTCGAAAAAGAAGGCCGCGGAACACTGAATTTCCGCGGCCTGTATGGCAGATATTCTTTTATTGCTGAATTTGAGAAAGCGTAAGCTCTAACGCTCGTCATCGATACGCGCGACATCGGACGTCGTGTCGTTTGCGTTCTGTACGGCTCCAACGCCGCCGTCCGGCATCGTTTCAGCGTAATTGTCTGTCGAATGGTCTTGTCCCGTTGGCCGATTCGCCTTATCGCTGTCGTCAATGGCGTTCACGGCGTCGTCGGAAACGGTTCCGTCGCCGCTCGGCATGTCTATGCCCGTCTTATTATCCTCGTGCGTCCTTCTTGCGTCCTGTCCCATTATCGTTCACCTCCAATTCGGTAAACTTAACTTAGGCAAACCGCATTCCAGCTACGCCGTCTCGGCCTCGCCTTCTTTCTTTTCAGGCCGCATATGCGGGAAAAGGATCACGTCACGGATCGAATGCTTGTTCGTCAACAGCATCACCAGCCTGTCGATGCCGATCCCGATGCCTGCCGCCGGCGGCATTCCGTACGACAGCGCCCGAATATAATCCTCGTCGAGAACCATCGCTTCTTCGTCGCCGCGGCCGCGCTGTGCCATTTGGTCGACAAATCGTTCGTACTGCTCTTTGGGGTCGTTCAACTCGGAAAAGCCGTTCGCGACCTCCATTCCGTTTATGAACAGCTCGAACCGCTCCGCAATACGCGGATCGTCCGGCGAAGCCTTCGACAACGGCGATATCGATTTTGGAAAATCGACGATGAACGTGGGCTGTATCAGGTTAGGTTCGGCGAACGCGTCGAATAGTTCAACGATATTCTCGTCGGTGATTTCCCTGTCCGGCGCGTATTTCTGTACAGCGTCGCGCATCGATATACGATCGAATTTCTCGAAGCTGATCTCTTTGCCTTCGTAGTTCACGGTCGATCCGCCCGTCGCTTTGTGAACGCTCTGCCGCAGCAATTCTTCGCAGAACGCCATCATGCCTTCTACGTCCATGTAGGCGCAGTAGAATTCGAGCATGGTAAATTCCGGGTTGTGCTTGTAGGACAGCCCCTCGTTGCGGAAATTGCGATTAAGTTCGTAAACCTTCTCGAATCCGCCGACGACCAGGCGTTTCAGGTAAAGCTCCGGCGCGATCCTCGCGTAGAGTTTTATGTCCAGAGCGTTGTGATGCGTCTCGAACGGCTTTGCCGCCGCGCCCGTCGCCTTCGGTGTCAGCATCGGGGTTTCGACCTCAATATACCCGTTCTCTTCGAGGAAATTCCGTATCGACGAGATAGCTTTCGCACGCGTTTCGAAAACTTCGCGCGTGGTCAGGCCTTCGTGTTCTACAGCCAACGACGAACCGATCAGGTCAACATACCGCTGTCGCTGACGGATCTCCGCGTCCGCGATCCCGTGCATTTTGTCGGGCATCGGCAGCATTGCCTTTGCGAGAAACTGCAGCTTTTCGACGTGCACGGAAACTTCGCCGGTGTTGGTGACGAATAAATACCCTTCGACGCCTATGAAATCGCCGTGGTCGATCATCTGCCAAGCGGCCCAGCCGTTCTCGGTGTCGATCGAATTATCGGCATCATTCCGCACCAGCGAAAAGGCGCCCTTTTTGCAATAGATCTGCAGCTTGTTTCGGCCGTCGGTCAAATGCACGAAATTTCCGCGCGGCGGTGTCGTCAGCCGGCCGGCGATGCGCACCGTGCCGATGTCCTTCAGCCGTGCGTTAACGGCGTCCTTGACCTCGGCAGGCGGCCGTTCTCCCGGGTTCAGCTTTGCCCGCACCGCCGCCATCTCCGCGGACGCTTCCGCTACCGGCGCATATTTCAACAGAGACGTGATCGTGTCTTCGCCGCCGCTCCACCGCGAACGCTCAAACTTGTTCGGGTAAACATTTCCGACCAATTGGCGCAGTTCGTCCAAATGATCGCGCCTCGCGGCGGTCTGGTCGTTGGGCTCGATGATCTCGTCGAACTCGGGGATGTTCATAATTTCTCCGTTCAGATAAACATCTGATTATAAAGAAGCATTTTCGGCACGGCAAACTTTCGGCGAATATGGCAAAATATTAATAACTGCTGTGGAAACGTTATTCGGGGGCGGCCGCAATACGCGCCCCCCGAACGCTTTTCCCGGGGATATTTGTGTTTGTTTTATGAATGAGGGTACCGAACGATCAGAATTGCTTCGCCGAATGAGAACCGAGATCGACGGCGGCAGCCGCGTGATCTCCATCAATGGCCTGACATCGGCCGCTTCGAAAGCGTGTGTGCTGTCGCAGCTTGCCGCAGGGAGTTCCCGGCAGTTCGTTGTGATCATGCCGTCCAATACCGAATGTGACGCATGGGAATCGGACCTCAGGTTTTTCGCCGGCGCCGACCCTGCGATCGTTTCCCTGCCGTCATTTGAAACCGAGATATATTCGGGCATCTCGCCGCACGCGCGAACGCTGGAACGCCGCGCTCTTGCTCTATGGCAAATGGCCCGTTCGCGGCCGGATTATTTGCTGCTGTCGGCGCGTTCGATGATCACACGGACGCCGTCGCCCAACGAAGTGAAAGCTCTCGGCGCCGTGCTTCGACGCGACGAAGACCATCCGCCCGAAGAACTCATCGGAAAGCTTATCGCCGCCGGTTACGTCCGCGAAGAGCCGATCGCGAACATCGGCGAATTTTCGATCCGCGGCGGCATCGTCGACATCTGGTCACCCGGTATGACAAATCCCGTCCGCATCGAATTTTTCGGCGACACCGTCGATTCGATCCGCGAATTCGACCCCGATACACAGCTTTCCACAGGCCACCGGAATGAAGCCGAGGTCATTCCGATGCGCGAGTATGCGGCGTCGCCGCAGGACCTTCGCGATTGGGCGTTCTTTGCCCGGGAGAGGTTTTCCGACGACCGGTTTGCACGAAATCTAAAGGACCGGGTCGATTTTGCATCCGAAGGCGAAACTTTCTCAGGCTGGGAATTCCTGCTGCCGCTGGTAAAGCCGCTCGGCTCGACCGTTTTCGATTATCTCAAAGACTGCATATTTGTCATCGACGAACCCGTTATCGTCGAACAGACGCTTTCGAATTTTTACGACCGGACGAACGAACATTTTGCGGAACTCCGCGAATCAGGCGACATTGGGCTCGAGCCGAATGAGCTTTTTCTCGAACCCGCGGAGCTTCGCGAAAAGGCTGGCAACTGCCGCCGCATCGAGCTTCGCACACTCGGGAAGACCGCGGCCCAAACCGATGACGAATTCGCCATCGACGGTTCGGCGGCATCCGGGGGTACGCCCGTTCCGCTTTTCCTTTTCCCGGTCGCTGAACGCTCGGCGGACATTGAGATCATTTCCCGCTCGACCCGCAAGTTTCACGGCGACTTGCGAGAATTCGCACGCGTCCTGAATGAAAGCCCGGCAGCACGGACGATGCTGGTCATGCAGACATTCGGCATGGCGGAACGGATCGAAGAGATACTTCGCGAATACGAAGTCAGCGTTCCGCACGGATCGACCGTCGTCGGCGAGCTCTCAGGCGGGTTCGAGATCCCGTCGGAAGGACTGACCGTCTATTCCGAAAGCGACATTTTCGGCGAGGCACGTCCGGCAGAAGCTCCGTCGTCGCCGGCCGCCGCACGCGCGAAAAAGAACAAGCTCGGCGCCTTTATTTCTGATTTCCGCGATCTGAAACCGGGCGATTACGTCGTTCACGTCGATCACGGCATTGGGCGCTTCGAAGGCCTTCAGACCATTGACACGGCGGGGCTCTCCCGCGAGTTCATGCTGCTGATATATGCCGATAATGCCAAGCTGTTCGTTCCCGTCGAACGCCTTGATCTGGTCTCGCGGTATTCGTCGGGTGAGGCGACATCCCCGACGCTCGATCGTCTCGGCGGGATTGGTTGGCAGAAGACAAAGGCAAAAGCGAAGCGGGCGATGCGCGATATGGCCGACGAACTGCTGAAGCTTTATGCCGAACGCAAGCTCGTCCGGGGCCATGCGTTTTCGCCCGACGCTCCGTGGCAGCACGAATTCGAGGACGCTTTTCCGTACGAGCTGACGGTTGATCAGGCGTCCGCGATCGAGGACGTGAAGTCCGACATGGAAACCGCATCGCCGATGGATCGGCTCATCATAGGCGACGTCGGGTACGGCAAGACCGAGGTCGCGATGCGCGCCGCCTTCAAAGCCGTCATGGACGGAAAGCAGGTCGCGGTACTGACCCCGACGACCGTCCTCGCATACCAGCATTTCGAGACATTCTCGAAACGATTCTCGGCATTTCCAGTCAAGGTCGATCTGCTGTCGCGTTTTCGCAGCACAAAAGAGCAGAAATCCGTGGTCGAGCAAGCCGAAAAGGGCGACGTGGATGTTCTCGTCGGTACACACCGGATTCTATCGAACGACGTTTCGCTGCCGAAACTCGGCCTGGTCATCGTCGATGAAGAACAGCGATTCGGCGTCGCGCATAAAGAAAAGCTGAAACAGCTTAAGAAAAAGGTCGACGTACTGACACTTTCCGCGACGCCGATCCCGCGGACTCTTAATATGTCGCTGCTTGGCATGCGGGATATGTCCGTAATAGAAACTCCGCCGCGCGACCGGCTCGCGATCAATACACAGGTCGTCCAATTTTCCGAAAGTGTCATTAAATCCGCTGTCGAGCTCGAACTCGCCCGCAGCGGCCAGATCTATATCATTCACAACCGCGTCGAAACCATCGATGCCATTGCCGCCCTGGTTCAAAAGATCGTACCGCACGCACGAATCGCTATCGGCCACGGCCAGATGAATGAAAAAGCGATGGAGCAGGTGATGCTCGATTTTATGGGTTACAAGTATGACATTCTCGTCGCTACTACCATCATCGAGAACGGCATCGATATACCGCGTGCGAATACTATCATCATCAACCGCGCCGACAATTACGGCCTGTCACAGCTGTATCAGCTGCGCGGCCGCGTCGGCCGTTCAAATCGCCGCGCGTATGCGTATCTGCTGATACCTTCGGAACTGGAACTGACGCCCATCGCCCGACGCCGCCTTAGCGCGATCCGCGAATTTTCCGACCTCGGCGCCGGTTTCCGGCTTGCCGCACTCGACCTCGAACTCCGCGGCGCGGGAAACATCCTCGGCGGCCAGCAATCAGGACATCTGGACGCACTCGGTTTCGACCTTTATACGAAAATGCTCGAACGTACGATCGCCGAGATCCGCGGCGACGAGATCGCTGACGAAACCAGCGTTTCGATAAACCTCGGGATGGACGTGTCGATCCCGAAGGACTATATTTCCGAAGCCGCACAGCGCCTTCGCACCTATAAACGCATATCGTCCTCCGAATCCGAAGACGCACTTCGTGAGATCCACGCCGAGATCAGCGACCGCTACGGCAAGGTACCGGATTCCGTTGAAAACCTGTTCCTATACGGGCGCCTGCGAAAGCTTGCGGAAACGATGCGGATACTCTCCGTCGATAAGACAACGGACGGATTCGCGGTCAAGCTCAGCGAAAACGGCCGCGTCGATCCTGAAAAATTAATGGGATTTTTGTCTGAGAATGAGAGTTCGACCTTTTCGCCGAGCGGCGTCCTTCGCGTGATCACCGATCGCGATAACCTGCTCTCCGCCGCGATCGAAGCGCTGCAGTCCATTCGCGGCTGACCGCTCTTCCGTGCAATCGTGATCCGGTCTTTCCGGACAGGTAAACAGAGCCGGAGCATATTCCTGCGTCTGCAGGCGGACGACCGTCCAAAGGTCGGTATGTTGGTATTTGTCCTTCGTCCATCCGAACCTCTGCCGGTTTCGCCAGACGAATTCGTAAGCATCTTCTTCGCCGCGCCCTTGCAGGTGCCGTGCTTCGTGAAGAAGGATCACCGCCCGCTCGACGTCATCGACCGGATATTTGAAAAAATCCGGGTAAAGGGTCATAACTTCGAACGGAAAATTGGTCGCCGCGTACGCGTTCTCCTTCGGGATCGACGCGTTCAGCCAATTGTCGCTGCTGCGAAACGACGTCAGGTGGCGGAGCATGAACGCTTCGGTAGAAAACCCTTTGTCGGCAATGACACTTATTGCCTGCTCGACCGATGCAGCCTCGTTTTTCTTCAGCGGCTGTGCCGACAGCACCATCGAAATGTAAAATCCGGCAAATGCAAACACGAATGCGTAAGCCAAAAGCCCTAAGCGCTTTGCGTAATTTGAGTTGAGAAAACCGCCGTTTGGCGGTATAGTCACAATTTCGAATTGGGCCGAGCTGCATCGAATGCATTTGGGCGCCGCGGCAAAATTGATCAATCGGCAATTCGCGCACTTTTTGCTGGTTTGGGCCATAATTTTATTCCGTCGATTGTTTAACAGGGCCAATTCAGCCTCATTTTCAACGGATACGGTCATTTTTTTAGTTTCGAATGAAACTTCAAAAACCTTTTCGGCATCAAAGCTTTCGATATTGCGAAAGCTGCAAATTTTCGATTGTTTTTATAATAATACATTTAGGTGCAAAAGATGAAGTATTTTAAAACCGCTTTTACCGCGTTTGCCATTGTTTTAGCGGCGTCGGTCTTCTCGATCGCTCAGGAAAGTGAGACAAAAGTGATCGACGAGGTGGTCGCCCAGGTAAACGACGGCGTTATCACGCTTTCCCGCGTTAAACGAGAGAACAAGGACATTGTCGATTCATACGTTCAGGAAGGTAAGAAGCGTGACGAAGCACAAAAGCTTGTTGACGAGAAACAAGGTGAAATGATCGCCAACCTGATCAACGAGGAGCTTCTGGTCCAGAAGGCAAAGGAAATGGGCGTCGACGCTGAAGTCGATGCACAGATCAACCAGCGCTTTTTGCAGATAATGAAGCAGAACAACCTGAAGACGATCGAGGCCCTTTACCAGGAAATGGAAAAGAACGGCATCGACCCGCAGGAGATGCGCGAGATGTGGCGAAAGCAGATCACGCGCGACCTGGTCATTCAGCGCGAGGTGCAGGCGAAACTTTACTGGAAACCGAACGGCAAGGAATTAAAGGATTACTACGAAAAGCACAAGACGAAATTCACGACTCCGGAAACGGTATCGATCAGCGAGATCTTTTTGGGCTTTGCGGGCCGCGATGAAAATGCGGTGAGGGAAAAGGCGAAACAGCTTGTCGCACAGCTTCGCGGCGGCGCGGATTTCGCAAAGATCGCTGTTGAGAATTCCGACCGTCCTGATGTCGCGACGTCCAAAGGCAAGGTCGAGGGCGCGCTAAAAGTATCCGAGCTCGATCCCAAATATGGAGAGGCGCTCAAGAACGTAAAGACGGGCGGCATCGCTGATCCGGTCGAAGTGGACCAGGTCGGCATCAACATCCTGCGTGTTGACGAACGGTCAAAGGCCAGCAACGAATCTGTCTTTGACGAAAACGCTGTACGGATGGCAATGATGCAGGAAGCGTTTCCCGCCGAACAGCAGAAATTCATGACGAAGCTTCGCGAAGATTCTTATATTAAGATCAGCGATACATATCGTCCGCTGGTCGGGCCGCTTCTTTTCGCAGACGAACGCAAGGCAAGCACGGAAAAGAAATCCGATAATTGATCGGCTTCGAATTTCGAACGGGCGGATGGTGAATGTCACTGTCCGCCTTTATTATTTTTATGAGATTGGATGTGTTCCTGAAGACCAGCCGCCTGATCCTTCGCCGCAGCCTCGCGCAGGAATTTTGCGATGCAGGGCTGGTTACCGTGAACGGGGCGGCGGCAAAGTCGTCGAAAGAGATAAAGGCCGGAGACGAGATCGCGATAAAACGGCGCGGACGGCTGACCAAATTGCGTGTTCTGGAAATTCCCGCTGCAAAGCAGGTTTCGAAAGGCTCGGCCGCCGATCTGTATGAGGTACTTTCGGACGAGACGATCGAGGCGGACGGACTGCTATCCTAAGATCTGCTTGATCGCCGCCTCAAAAACGTCGACCTTTTTCTTCGCTCGGATCACATCGGGATGTCCTTCTTTATATTGTTCGAGCAGCCTGTTCAGGTCGCCCTCGAGCTCCGACTTTCTGACAACCAATTTACCTAGCGACAGCGTAAGCTTACCCGCTTCCGCAGGTTTAACAGCCGTGATCCGCGCCGTTTCACGTTTCAACGCGTCCAGCTCGTACCTGACCTGTTTGACCCGAGGGTAATCGTCCGTATATTCGGCGAGCAGCGATTCCACCTCGGCCTGTAATTCTGTCGTCCGCAGCAGCACCTCCGCAAATGCCGGCGACGAGCTGATCTCCTCAGCAATTCCCGATGTTGCAGCGGCAGGTTTTGACTGCGGTGGCGGAGCCGGTTTTGCCTTTGCCGCTCCCTGTGCAAAACAGCCCGCGGCAGCGGCAAATATCACGATGGCGGACGAAATTATCGTCTTTTTCATATTCAGGCAGCGATCGCCGCGGCGTCTTCCGAACAGGATGGATCGGCCGCTTCGCATGAAGTGAATTCGAGGTCTGTGTCGGCTTCGACCAATCCGTCACCGAAAGTCTCGCGCGCGGACAGCGTCTCGAAATATTTTGTGATATTGTCCAATATTTCTTCCGCAGAATGTGAATGATACAGCGTCTGGCGGAACTGTGCCCCGCCGACGAGGCCTTTTGTGAACTGTCCCGCGAGCTGTTTCATTTTACCGAGCGCGACCAGCTCCGGCATTTCTTCGCGGCAAAACCCGAAAAACTCCAGCAGAACGTTCTTCTTTTCTTCGACATCGGGCTGATAGGGTTCACGTCCTTCCAGAACGTCCTGAAACTGCCGGAATATCCACGGATTCTGCATCGCGCCGCGGCCGATCAAAATACCGTTAACACCGGTTTCGCGCCAACGCTTCATTCCATAATCTGTCGTCGTGATGTCGCCGTTGCCAGAGACCGGAACGCTGACGGCATCTTTGACCATCGCGATCAGGTCCCAATTCGCCATTCCTTTATAACCCTGATCGCGAGTACGGCCGTGCACCTGAATATGCTCGACGCCGCACTGCTCCGCCATTTTTGCTACTTCGACCACGTTGATGGTGGATTCCGAATATCCCGTCCTTACCTTCAGCGTCAGCGGAATTGTGATAGAACGCTTGATCTCCTTCAGGATCGTCTCGAGCCGCGGCAGGTCGCGCAGCAGGCCCGAGCCGCCGCCGTTTTTCACGACTTTCGGCGCCGGGCAGCCGCAATTAACGTCCAGAATATCGGCGCCGACCTCTTCGGCCATTTCGGCGCCCATGGCCATGCGTTCCGGCTGCCCGCCGAATATCTGAACCGCGAACGGCCGCTCGTCCTCGTCGAAGCGCATCTGGCGTTTCGATTTCGGGTTGTTCCGTGTCAACCCCTCGACAGAAATAAATTCGGACACAACGAGGCCCACGCCGCCGCGCCGCTTTATCAGCCGGCGAAACGTATAATCCGTGACTCCTGCCATTGGCGACAGGATCAGCGGCGGATCTATCTCGATGTCTCTGATCTTAAAAGGCTTCATTAAACAAAAAGAACCGCAAATCAGTAAAAATACAAAGATTTACGATTCTTTTACCGGTTATTTCGTTGCTTTCGTTAATTCAACGCCGGTCGCATCGAACGATACTTCCGTCACCGTGCCGTCAGCGTTGCGGTTGTCGAATTTCGCACCGTCGTCGTTGATCAGGTGATCGACCTTTTCTTTCGACAAGACGTTAGTTTTGAACGTGCCCTGTGCCTTGACCTTCATTCCGGCCGAATTCAGCGGGATAAAGAACGCATGATCGCCGAAGGTAACGCGGACCGATTTTCCGCCTTCTTTGTCAGCCATTTCCATCCAGCAGCCTTCCTTCTTGCACGAACGTACGATGACGCCGTCGACCGCAACGGTCTTTCCGGCGTATTTTTCCGGGCTCTTGAATGCCTTTTCAACAGAAACTTTCTTAACGCCTTTTGCCAGGGCGGCACCGCGGGTGATCGATTCGCCCGGCTTGAGTTCGACCGGAGCATTCTGTTCGTTCTTCGCGACAGGCTCGCCCTTGCTGTTCATTTCATGCTGTGCGAATGCGGAAAACGACAGCCCGAGGACCAGTATTGATAAACTCAGTATCTTTTTCATTTAATTAAAACCTCAATATAGTAATTTAATTCGAGATCCGACCATTCCGGATTATATCAGAATGCCCGTCGGCCTGATAAACCGCCTTACCGTCAATTATAGTAACAATTACCTTGGCGTTCTTGATCGTTTCCCGTCCGATCGAGAATATGTCTTCGGATAGTATGACGAGATCCGCGAAATATCCCTGCCTGATCATTCCCTTTATATTCTCCTGGAACTCAGCGTACGCCGAGCCAACAGTGTAACCTCGGACCGCCTCTTCGACGGTCAGCCCACTTTGGACCGCTGCTTGTATCCCGAACAGCGGATCGAGCTCCGTCATTGCAGCATCGGAACCGAGCGCGAGGTTCACCCCGCTATTTAAGAACTGCCTATATTCTTTTGTAACGCTCGATGGATAAAAGAGATACGGCTGAACGGAGGCGATGATCTTCGACCGGGCAAAGCGTTCAAAATCGCCGGCCGCGATCCGTTGTGCGTGCTCGACGCGAAACCGCCGGTCTCGCGGTCCGTTCACCGCCGTCACTTTCTCATAAATACCTAGTACCACGTCGTTCGATTCGGCCCCGATCGCGTGCAGCAGAACTTGAAAACCCGCTTTGTCGGCGGCTAGGACATCCGCGGCCAGCTCAGGCAGGCGGTCGGCATCGCCCTCGTAAAAACTCTTCAGGCATCCGGAACGCACCATGTCACTGCTGCCGTTCGTCGACTTCGCAACAGATTTCCAGTTTGCGAGGGACACGCAGTCATATACGCGTGTCTTTAACTTGCCCTGCTTTAGAAGGTCGCGGTAGATGGCCGAGCTGTCGTCGGAGTGTGTATCGTGGATGCTGGTCACTCCAAGCGATGCGGCGTAATTGGTGGCGGTTTCGGCGATCTCGGCCCAGTTCTTCATGTACGACGCAGGAACTGCCCGCCTGATCGCCTTTAGGGCGGTTCCCGTAACGATTCCCGTCGGCTCGCCCTCCGCATCGACCTCGAGGCCGCTCAGTTTCGTGCCCTTCCCGATTCCCGCCAGCCGCAATGCAGCCCCGTTTGCAAGCGCCGTCTGCGCGTCGGAGCGATAGACGAACACCGGATTATTAGGTGCGGCGGCTTCGATGGCCGCCTTGTCCGGAATAGTGTCTATTCCCCAATATCCGCCGAGTATCCAGCGGCCTTTCGGTAGAAATCGAGCGAAATACTGAACGCGTTCTACGACGTCCTCAGCGTCCGCAGCGTCGCGAAGATCGATCGATGAAAACCGATTCCCGACCGCCATGAAATGCACGTGCGCATCGTTAAAACCCGGCAGGACGAGCATACCTTTGGCGTCGATCAAACGCGTCGAGGCAATCGCTAATTTCTTGATATCCCGCGATCTGCCTACGGCGATAATTTTCCCTTCTGCGATCGCAACGGCTTCGGCTCTAGGGTTGCGCGGGTCCATCGTCCGGACATTCGCGTTCAAAATGATGAGGTCTGCGGCTTTGTTCTGAGCAAACGGCTGAAAACAAAACAGCAGACCTAATAGCACCGATATCGGCAGCTTCATTTAGCTTCGTAAACCACCTTGCCGCCGACGATCGTCATGAGCACTTTGGCATCGCGGATCTTCGTCGGGTCGATCGCGAAAATGTCATCAGACAGCACGACCATGTCCGCCAACTTCCCGGCTTCAAGCGTTCCTTTCACATTTTCCTGAAATTCTCCGTATGCAGAACCGTACGTAAATGCCCTGACCGTTTCGTCGACGGAGATCTTCTGTTCGGGGATCCAGCCGTTCGGGTTTTTGTCATCGAGCGTCCGCCGCGTGACCGCTGCATAAACGCCGTAAAGCGGATTCAGCGGAGCGACCGGCGAATCCGATCCAAACGCCAGCACCGCGCCTGAATCAAGCAGCGACCGGAACGCATATGTTCCCTTCAGCCGCTTTTCGTCTAAGCGTTTCCAAGCCCAGCGGCCGTCATCGATTATATGGAACGGCTGCATCGAAGCGACGACGCCAAGCAGCCAGAATCGCGGAATATCTTGCTGCCGCAGGTGCTGCGCATGTTCAATGCTCGGCCGGCGGTCGCGTTTTCCGTTCGCCTGTTCAAGCTTTTCAAAGATGTTAAGGATCTCGGCGTTTGCACGGTCGCCGATCGCGTGAATGTGGATCTGGAGGCCGGCCTTGTCCGCCGCGATCGCGTTTTTTTCCGCGGCCTGAACATCCATTGCAAGTCCTGTCGATTTCGGATCGTCCAGATAAGGCTCAAAGAGCCAGGCCGTCGTCGACCCCAGGCTTCCGTCCGCAAACCCCTTCAAACAGCCCACACGCAGCATCGCATCGCCGAATGCGTAATGCAGCCCGGTCCGGTCCCAGCGCTGAAAATCACCTAATGTCGAACATCCATATATACGCGTTTTCAGTTTGCCCTGACGCATCAGCTCCTGATAAACGCCGATGTCGGTTCCGGCCGATACGTCCTTTACGCTCGTGATCCCGAGGCTCGCGGCATGTTCGGTCGCGGCGATCGCCGCTTCCAGTTTTTCCTCGAACGAGGTATCAGGGATCACTTTTGTGACGTAACCCATCGCCTCGTCCTTCAAAACGCCCATCGGCTCGCCGGCGGCATCACGAACTATCTGTCCGCCCGGAACCTCTTTCGATTCCTTCGTAACGCCCGCAAGCCGCAGCGCGAGGCTATTCGCCAGCGCCATGTGGCCGTCCAAACGGTCGATAAACACGGGATTATCAGGTGTAACGGCATCTATCATTTGGCGCGTCGGCAGGTTCGCGGGCACCCAATTCTCATGGTCCCATTTGCCGCCCAATATCCAACGGCCCTTCGGCAGCTTCGCGGCGTAATCCTTTATCCGCTTGACAAATTCCTCCGGGGTTTTCGCGTCGCGAAGATCGACCCACGAAAGCTGCGAACCGGTCTCCATAAAGTGGACGTGAGCATCGTTGAATCCGGGGATGATCGTTTTGCCCTTCGCGTCGACAATCCTTGTCGCCGGCCCGATCAGGGCCTTCGTCTCCGCGTCCGTTCCCGCTGCTATGATCTTTCCGCCGTAAACCGCGACCGAACTGACGACCGTCCGCTTCGCGTCCATTGTCCGGATATTTCCGTTCACGACGACCAGATCAGCGGAAAATGCCTGAGCAAAAGCGCCCGAAACCGCGGCCGCGACGATAAGTGCAATATTCAGAAACTTTTTCATGTTTTTAAAGTATGTCGAACGAATAATAGATCTGCTGGGTTTGCGATATCGGTTTGCCATCCTGTTCCCCGGGAATGATCTTCATCCGCAACGCCGCAAATAATGTCTGCCGCATCAATCCGTCAGGGAGCTGTTTCAGTATATCGATATGGCTGATCCCGCCGTTTACCGTGGTTGTGACCCTAAACCGCACCTCGCCCTCGATCGATCGTGTCCTTGCCATATTCGTATAAAACGGCCGTGGGCGAAAAGCGAAAACCGGCTTTGCATAAGACGGATCGCCCTTGGCCGGCGTCTTCGGTGCGTCGGCACCCGGTTTTCCGTCCGCGTCCGGCTGCTTCTCCAATACTCTGAGCGTAAGTGGAGCGATCCTAAGTCGAGAAAACGTCAAAGCGACGTTGTGCTTCAACGCGGATTCGCCCGCTTTCTTGTCGACAAGTTTCGCCGAATTCAAAAACCTATTCGTCACTTCGGTCGCCGCTAATTTCGACGCCGCTGTCAATATCAAAAGCTGATCGTCGTAATACACATATTGGCGGACAATATTGAGATCCGCCGTTTGCGCCGTCGCCCGCTTTGCCTTAAATCCGTCACCTTCGTGATCCATAAATTTGCCCAGTGATTTCTCCGATTCGCGCAATACCGCCGCGGCGCTGGCGGGATTCTTCACCGTGTAATTCTCAAGGCTGACCAGCGTCTTCGCATGGTACGAATTCAGAATGAGCGATTTCCGCAATTCGAACAGGTCATACGACGTCGAAATAAAAAAACCGTCCTTATCATAGAACGCATCATAGTTCTTCGGGACCTGGACGGAGAACCTGCCGTCGTTGCTGGTTATCCGCATCCAGCCGTCATCCGGCGTTTGCGCGGCCGCGGTAAATATGCAAAGAACGGCGGCGGCAATTATGGCGAGAACTAGCCGTAACGAAATGTTCATCGTGAATACCGTGCAGGACTGTGGTTTAATATCGTTGGGATTATACCAATGAAGGTCAAGTATATCCAGCTTTTAAGTATCGCCCTTACGGCTGTCTATTCCGTGTTTATCGGGCTGCTCTACCTTTCGGCGCCGCGCTCTATTGCCGAGGTGCCGTCTAGTGCCATTTCGACCATCGGAAATGCCGCCACGAAAGGCCAGGTTTTCATCGGCACGTACGAGATAGATCAGGCAAAATTCAACGAAGGCCTGCAGGCGTTCCGCCAGGACAATTTTATCGCCGCACGCGACAGCTTTCGGCGTGCCGATCCCGAATCGCGCGATGCGAATACCCAGTTTTACATCGCGTACAGCTTTTATCGGCAGGGCTGGGGCCGAGTTTCGAACGACGACGCTTTGTTCACGCAAGGCCTCGAGGCCGCAAACCGCGTCACTGCGCTCGACCCCGATTTCCGGTCGTCGGACGCGAACCTGCAACTCAGGACACCGGCCGAACTCCGCCACGAACTCGAGCAGGGCCTGACCGTTACCGCCGATGATTTCAATCCGCTTCGCCTGATCAGGGAACGAAAATAATGCAGGAAATTCCGGGTACAACTGACAAAGGCGACTCGCTCGTGTTTGACGAATCATCCGCGGTGGATGTCAAAGTGATCGAATCGAACGAGATCGCGGCGATCGGCAGACCGGCGGACACGGCTCCCGGCAATCAGCGCGAACTGCTCACGTACATTCTGCTGCCCGCGATATTTCTGACCGCGGCGCTGCTCGGCGGCGTTCGCATTGCTTCGGCCGATGGTGCACTTATTTTCCTTCCGCCGGCGCTCGTCTGCCTCGTTTTCGCGGCGATCCTTATCATCCTTTATTTCCGGGCCGGATTAGTCTCGGTCCACGGCTGGTTTTCCGAAGACTTTCCAACGGTAAAGAACGTCGCCAACGCTGCCGTGCTCTTTTCGCTGGCCGCTGCCACCGCACAGCTTTTCAACGCGCTTATCCCGGAGCAAGGTTTGCCGTTCTGGGTCGTGTCGTTCTGCTTTTTCTGGACGCTCTGGAACAATCTCTTCGCGGAATTCGACACAAAGCGGCTGCTGCGCAGCCTCGCTGCCCTGTTCGGTCTCGCCTTCGTCGTTAAATATCTTGTGCTTGCAAATCTGGCCGCGCCGGAAGGCGGGAATTGGCTGAGGAATATTCTTGAAAATCCGGGAAAGGAAGCGTTTACGTGGCTGCTAGATCTGCCGCGTTATTCGGCTGGGACGGGCTACATTCAATTTTTCACCGTAATTCTATATTTGGCAGGATTATACCTCCTGCCAAATTCCACACGTTCGTTACGGCGTTAACGAAAGCTTCACGCTCTTTCCTTCGCGTCTGACCGTTATACTGCGGCCGTTGAACGGGCTCGTAAATTCCGTCGAAGCATTAACAGGCGTATCGTTCACGGCCTCGATCACGTCGCCGGCCTTTACTCCCGACTTGTCGCCAATGCTCTTCGGCCGCACGCTGCTCGCCTTCAGGCTCATGCCGTCCGCCGCCGCCTCCACGCCTAGCAAGGCCAGAAAATCGCGTGCCTTCACAGGTTTATTTTGCGCGCCTGCATCCGGTTTTTCGATCGGCGTTACATTCGGATTCAAACCCTTCGGATAGATCGGTTCTTCGACACGGGTGCCCAATACCACCGATCCGCCCGGACGTTCCGGTGTGTCGGCCCTCGAGGCCGGCCTCACATCGAATGCCTGACGCGTCGACGCGACGGTCGAATTTCTCCTCACGGCCGCCGGTGTAGGCGCCGCCGGCACGTTGTCGGGCTGTACGGCTACTGTCTCAGCGATCGCTTCCGCGGGCGTCTGTATCGGTGCGGCGGTTGCCGCCGGCAGAACGCTCTGACGGGTTTCCCGCGCGATGGGCGTCGATTCGCCCGGAACGAACACTCCGCTCAACACAAAATATCCGCCCAACGACGCCAGCAGCGCCGCCGGTACGGCCAATCGCAATGCCGGGAACAGCCGCGAACCGGTCGTTTCGCGCGGCTGCCCCTGGGCGATCCGCGCCTTTACCTTAAATTCGAAATTCTTCGGCGCTTCCACGCGGTTCAAGCCGGCCAGCAAATGGCTAACCGCTTCTTCGTCCCGCTCCGCGTTCGTATTTTTTAATTCTTCGTTCGACATCTTAGCTAGAAATAATGCTTCAGCTTTTCCTTCAGCAGCGCTCTCGCACGGCTGATCCGTGATTTCGTCGTCCCGAGCCCCAATTCCATGATCGAGGCAATTTCTTCGTATGACCTTTCCTCGATATCGCGCAGAATTATCGGGATCCTGTATTTTTCAGGCAGGGCAGCGATCGCTTTCATTATCACCCGGCTTTGCTCGTCCTCGATCACCTCGTCTTCCGGCAAAGCCCGCTCATCGGGTGGCTGAAATTCGGTTTCGTCATCCGGTTCAGCTTGAAAAAGCCCGGTCAGCGACAGGAGTTTTCGGCGCTTTCGTCTTCGGATCTCACTGATCGCAAGGTTTGTCGCGATCCGGTAAATATATGTCGAAAAGGCATATCCCGTGTGATACCGGTCGATCGCAAAATAAACCCTGACAAAAGTCTCCTGTGCCAGGTCCACAGCTTCTTCATAATCGTTCAAAAAGCGGTAGAGGTAGTTCGTGATCGGGTTTTTGTAACGGCGGACGACCTCGGCAAAAGCCGCTTCGTCGCCGTTTTTTACGGCCTCGATCAGGTCATGGTCCGACAGCTTCTCTTCAGGCACAGTGACGCGCAGTTCCTCCGTGCCAGATGATTCGAATTTGTCCAGAGCCATACACTCATACTTTTTTACAATAGATTATCAATCAAAACAAAAGCCGCCCTACGAACTGAATCACGTCACCGGGCTGGAAAGGTTGCAAAAGATCGTGTGTTGGTAATGCACCGTACGCACTTTCGCCTCGGCTATTTCACTCTTCTTCCGATCAATTCCTCGTCGGGCTGATCGTTATTACAAGAAATAATGTCCCGTTCGTTCCGGGCATGCTGAGTGTGCCGATGGGCGTTGCCTCGCCTGACGGGACGGCCAGCCTGTCTAGGTTGAGCCCGGTCATTTCGTAATTGAGCGCCGATTTACCGTCGGGCGTGATGGTTATGGGCACGCGGGCGCCGAATCTGAAGGCTTCGATCGAGAACGTCGGTGATCCCGTCCGGCCCGAGGCGCTTCGCACGCGCCGAACGCTCCAATCGACGAACATCGGCGGCCTGCTGCCGGCATCACCGGTAAAATTGTCGATCACGCTCTTGTATTCAAAGCTTCCAGCCTCTGCCAGGCGTCCGAAATACGTATTTACCAGCCGCAGCGAAGAATACCCGAAACGGTTCTTCAAACTGCCGGCGACCGTCGAAAGATTCGCCGGTATTTCATTCTTGATCTGCGCGTCATTCGACGCCAGGATCAGATGAAGCGAAACTTCGTAACTTTGTTCGTTTGCGGGTCGTTCCGGTTCGGATTGAGCAGCAGCCGAAAGGCTGCAAATGGAGAGAAAGAAAGCGGTTAGGGAGACCAAAATAAATTTAGGCCGGTTCATCGGTGTTCTCCTTCTGATAGAATTCTTAACTCGAATCCTATACACCGCCCGGCCTAAATAAAGTTCCAAATTGTTTTTCTAACTAGCTCGTTCGGAAAAGACCCTCATCGACCTTTTGTCCGAATGTGACGGTTCCGATGTTCGTTTCCTCGACGATCTTATCATCCGCCCACAAAACCGTGCGATACGGCACTAGCGTGCCCTGAGCGTAATTGTAATCGTAAAACCTGCGCTTGTATTTAACGCCGCCTTCCTCATATTCCAGCATCATCACTCGGAACGATTTTACGCTGACAAAGAACCGCGTCTTGCGCCCCTGCTTGTCAGTGACGTCGATCTGATTGAACTCAACGCCCATCACCTTGTCGCGGCCGGCCAGCGCAAGCGTCGAACCGTTTTCCTTGTACCGCAGCAGGGCCTCGAGCCCGCGGACGATCTGGTTCTCGAATGCCTTCGACGCGTCTTCACGCGGCGTGAATACGGCGTCGTTATACAGGCCCAGCACCTTATCGTCGTTGAAGATCAGTGCGTAACGTGCCGTCGCAAAATCCTGGTCGAGGCGTATCTTTTCCTTGTCCAGGCTCTCGCCGCGGATCGACCATTTCTGATAGCTGGCATTCTCCATCCGGCCGTCTCCGTTCGCAACCCTTACGGTGCCGCGCTCGATAGAGGTTTTTCGGATCCGCTGAAGCGTCTCACGGCCGCCGGGATATCCGTAAACGAACAGAGTAGCTTCGGCTATCTGCTCGGCCGTCATATTCTTGGGGTCGATCTTTGCGGGAGTCGCAGCCGGTTCGGGCTTCTTTTCTTCGATCTTCGCCGGCTCATCCTGCGCAAATGCGAGATTAATTCCCGCAAAAGCTATGAACGCAAAAATAGCCAGAGTTCTAAAACACAAACGCACTAGAGGTTTCTCCTTCCGTGTCGAATTTAACAAATGCGGATTGTAGCACAATCGGCCGCCGCCGGCATCACACACCCGGCATGGCCACGTCTAAATGGATGTAATCCGCGTTATTTAAGATGCACGCTAAGGAAAATGTGGAAATATTTGCCAAAGCGCAATTATAATCGAAATGTTATGGAAGGAATCGTCGCGGAGCTGCTGAAAACGGCGGGATCGGCCGAGAATAACGACTCGTCGGTCAATTTCGTCACACGAAATTTCGACAATGCGGCAGACGCGGCCCGGCATTTCGAGCTCGTCACCCGTAAATTGTTCGATATAAAGGAATGGTCGAAGAGCTCGACGCCATCGGAATACGCCGTATTCGATGCCTCCGGCGCCGAACAGCCGCACCGCCCGCTCGCCGAAGGCGATTTCATACGCATTCTCCTGCACGGTTCGGGAAAATATGATTGGGTCCGCCTCATCGAAATTCACGAAGGGGCCCGCGAAACCGTCTTTAAGGTAAAACCCACATACGACCCGACCGCCAAGGACGTCGACACGTCTGTCATCTCGCATTTCCTATCCGGCGAGGCAGAGAATAATTTCTGCGTGGCGCTCGACCGCAACACCGTGGGATTCTATGTGATCGGGCTACGCGAAAAGCAAAATACCGATCGGTCCGGCGGTATCGTCGAATCGGCCAGAAACGTCGCCGCCGCAAATCTCGGCTATTACCTCGGCATTCAAAAGTCGGTCTGGAAGGAATTCTGCACCAACATGCTGCAGTCCGACGGGCGGGATATAGACGAATAATGCTTCACGTCGCCCTCGTCGAACCCGAAATACCGCCCAACACCGGAAACATCGCGCGCCTCTGCGCCGCGACCTTCACGCCGCTGCATATCGTTGGTGTCACCGGTTTCCGTATGGACGATCGCACGCTCAAACGCGCGGGCCTCGATTACTGGGAGCACGTCGATCTCCGCCGCCACATCGATATAGAGCGACTCTTCCAGTCCCTTCCCGATTCCCGGTTCATTTTCCTGACCACCAAAGCCAGCCGCGCATACACTGATTTCCAGTTCCGCGACGGCGATTGTCTCGTCTTCGGGCCTGAGACCCGAGGCCTGCCGAAATCGCTTCTGGACGCCAATCCGGAAACCTCCGTCACTATCCCGATGCCAAACCCGAACGTACGCAGCCTAAACCTCGCAACCAGCGTCGGCATCGTGCTGTACGAAGCCATCCGCCAGACGGCCTAAACCTCACGATTTTAGACATCGCGCACAAAGGTTTTTCCATCTAATAATTGTCATATTCGTATGACTATATTGAAGTTAGGGAGAAACTTTGTTATGAGACACATACGTAATTATTTAGCAGTTATCGCGGTCATTCTGGCCGTTTCGTTTACTGCCGTCAGCGCTCAAAGTTCTTCCGGATCACGATCGGGGCAGGATCTGAATCAACAGATATTCAGGAAATTGATCAATCTCCCATACTACGGGGCTTTTGACCATATTTCGTACCAGGTGAACGGAAATAACGTGACGCTTTTCGGCAAGGTGGCCGACGGCAGGAACAAACGCGACGCCGAAAACGCGGTCGAGCGCATCCCGGGCATCGGGTCCGTGACGAACCGCATTGAAATACTGCCGCCGTCGAGTTTTGACAACTCGATCAGATGGCGGATCGCACGCGAATTCTCTACGCGGGGCGGCAGCCTTTACAGGTACCTTCTCGAACCGCGTCCGTCCATGAGGATCATCGTTGAAGGCGGTCACGTGACGCTCGAAGGCTTCGTGTCGAACCGCGGCGACTACAACCTCGCCAACATCCTCGCGAACGGCATTCCGGGGGTGTTTTCGGTAACCAACAACCTCGTCGTCGGCCGCGAAGGCCCGCGGTAGTTGTTGCAGCCTGTCGAGGATCGTCTTTAATCTAGCTAAGAGGAGGCATTTGGCCGCCAAGCCATCTGCCTTTTCTTCTTTCTCTTTTTTTCCTGTTTCTCTGTCTTTTCCTGATTTTCTTCTTTCGTGGATCAATTCTTCTTTTCCTAGTCCGTAGTACTCGGCTTTTATCTTATAAATTGCTACGGGCTCCAGCCCGTGGTCACCGCCAACAAACGCCCCGGCTTTGGCCGAACTAAGCAAAAAAAAACGATCGTCCTTCCGGCCTCAGCCAAATCATTGGGCTAAAGCCCGGTCAAGGTCGATGCTTCTACCCCCGAGCTGAAGCTCGGGGCAACTCATAAAACCCAACTAAGCATGATCCAAATCCTCCTCCAATCCCCAACTCCCCCACTCCCCTACTCCTTCACTCCTCAACACCTCCAATTCCCGCTCCCATTTGACGTCACTGATACAATTATTATCAGGAGGTTAAATCATGAAGATCATCACCTTTTTGGTGCTTTCTCTCTGCTTGATGTTCGTGGGAATTTCCGCCGCCGGCAACGGCATCTTGCAGGATTGTACAGGCGGAAAATTGTCCGCGAATCTGACCGGCTGGTCGCTGAATGACATGATGCCGCGCGGCAGCGCGTCGTTTGATTCGGCTGCCGGACGGCTCGACGTCACAGTGGAAATGGTCGGCCTTTCGGACGGAACAAAGCTGCACATTTTCAACGGCGACAGAAAGGTCGGGGACCTGGATGCGTTAAAGGACGGCAAAGCGTCTGTCTCGCTGACTGGCGTAAAACTCGACCCCAGCGAACGCGTTCGCGTCACAGGCGACGAACGGCCCATCGTTTCGGGAAAGCTGATCTGCGCTGCGGATAAATAAAAGCAGCCGGCCCTACAAGAACCGATATCGAACGGACTGTAACTCTGCAGCATTTCGCGGAGACGGTCTTTTTTTGCGCCCGTTTGCGTTTTCGCCGTCAATCCGTCATTATTTTCGTTTCTATTTTTTACGGGATTTTAAACAATGGTAGACGCAGATAAAATACGAAACATCGCCATCATCGCTCACGTCGATCACGGCAAAACTACGCTCGTCGATGCAATGCTGAAACGATCGGGCACTTACCGCGATAACGAAGCCGTCGTCGAACGCGTCATGGATTCGATGGACCTCGAACGCGAGCGCGGCATCACGATCATGGCCAAGAACACCTCCGTCCGGTACGGCGATTACAAGATCAACATCGTCGATACTCCGGGCCACGCCGATTTTGGCGGCGAGGTGGAACGTGTATTGAAGATGGTGGACGGCATTGTCCTCCTCGTCGATTCCGCGGAAGGCTGTCTGCCGCAAACGCGTTTCGTTCTGCGTAAGGCGCTCGAGCTTGGCCTGCCCGCCATCGCCATGATCAACAAGATCGACCGGCAGGACGCACGCCCGGAAGAGGTGGTCAACGAAGTTTACGACCTGTTTATCGACCTCGGCGCCGATGACGAACAGATCGAATTTCCCATTCTTTATTCGATCACGCGCGACGGCATTGCCAAAAAAGACCTCGCGGACGAAAGCAAAGACCTGCGTCCGCTGTTCGAACAGATCCTTGAGACGATTCCCCCGCCGAAACCGATCCGCGATGATTCGCTCCAGCTTCTCGTCGCCAATATCGATTACAACCCGTTCGTCGGCCGTCTTGCCATTGGGCGAATATTCTCGGGCGACATATCTAAGAATCAAGAGGTCATCGTCGCGAAAGTGGACGGCTCGACGCAGAAAACACGCGTTAAGGAGCTGTTCGTTTTCGAAGGCCTTGACCGCACGCCGGTCGAAAAGGCAGGCGTCGGCGAGATCGTCGCTCTTGCCGGTTTTGACGACATCAATATCGGCGAAACTATCACGCTGGTCGATAATCCTAAACCGCTGCCGGTCATCGCGGTCGACGAACCTACGATCTCGATGATCTTCAGCGTCAACAACTCGCCATTTTCGGGGATCGACGGCAAATTCGTTACCTCGCGACAGATCAAGGACCGCCTCGATCGCGAATTGCTCGGCAACGTCGCACTGCGGATCACTCAGAACGAAGGCTCTTCCGAACAATTCAAGGTTTCCGGCCGCGGCGAGCTCCAGCTTGCCATCCTGATCGAAATGATGCGTCGCGAAGGCTACGAGCTGCAGGTCGCCAAACCCGAGGTCATCACCAAAAAAGATGAAAAGACCGGCGAATTGCTCGAACCCATCGAACAGGTCGTCATCGATGTCCCTGACGAATTCATAGGCGTCGTCACCGAAGCCCTCGGCCGCCGCAAAGGCCAGATGACCAAGATGATCAACAACGGCTCGGGCCGCGTTCGTCTCGAATATGAGGTGCCGTCACGCGGGCTGATAGGTTTCCGCGGCGAATTTCTTACCGAAACAAAAGGCACCGGCCTGCTCAATACATTATTCCTTAGGTTCGACAAATGGCAGGGCGAAATGAAGGGCCGCGCGACCGGCTCGCTCGTCTCCGACCGTATGGGCGAAACGAATACTTACGCTCTATACAATCTACAGGAACGCGGAACGCTTTTCGTTAAGCCGCAGGTCAAGGTTTACGAAGGCATGATCGTCGGCGAAAACGCCCGCGCCGTCGACCTCGACGTTAACCCCATCAAGGAAAAGAAGCTGTCGAACATGCGCACCACCTCGGCGGACGAAGCAATGCGCCTCGTTCCCGTTCGCGAAATGTCCCTCGAACGCGCGCTCGAATTCATCGCCGATGACGAACTTATCGAGGTAACGCCGAAGGCCATCCGCCTCCGCAAACGTGTCCTCAAAGCGAACGAACGGCCCAAGCGTTAGCCTCAGCCCTGACGCCCGACGGCGTCGGAAAAAATGCTGCCGCCGTTGCGGATCTTCTCCTTAAAGGCTTCGATCATTTGCTGCTGGTCGGCGCGGACGATCTCGACGAATCTCAGAAATTCATCCGTCTGCCGCGGGTCGTATTTCGAGCTCCACGCGCCGACCTCCAGCACGATCGGTATCAGGTCCAGGCCTTTTTCCGTGAGTGAATAAACGTCCTTTCTCTTGTCTTCGGGATGCCTCGATTTCGTGAGTATCCCCTCGCGTTCCAATTTCGCCAGCCGCGCCGCTAATATGTTCGTCGCTATCCGCTCCTTCGACCTCAAAAATTCCCCGTACGTCCGTTTTCCCCAAAACGCTATATCGCGAACGATGAGCAGCGACCACGTATCGCCAAATGTCTCCAGCGCAAAATTCAGCGGGCACTCCGACCGGTAATCCTTTATTTGCTCAGCCTCCACACTCCGATATTAACATACTTGCATTTTGCAATCAATGATACTTGCATCCTGCAAGCTTTCTGTTATATGATGCAAATCTCCATTGGGACCAAACAGTCTGCACGTTCGTCGCTTCAACTGTGACTTTCGGTGTAAACATATGCAGGAGCAAAACTTATGACCGCGATCAACCCTTATCTAACCTTCAAGAACAACTGTGAAGAGGCCTTCGAATTCTACCGCTCGGTTTTCGGCGGCGAATTCCTCGGCAAAATGCGGATGTCCGATATGGACATGGGAGTGCCGATTCCCGACGAAGCAAAGAATCTGATCATGCATGTCGCGCTTCCCATCGGGAACGGTTCGACACTTATGGGCAGTGACGCGCCCGACGGTTTCGGCCCGCCGCTGAACGTCGGGAACAACTTGTCCGTCGCCATCGCACCCGATTCCGAAGACGAGGCACGACGCCTGTTCGACGGCCTGTCGGCAGGCGGCTCGGTAATGATGCCTTTCGAAAAAGCGCCCTGGGGCGATATGTTCGGGATGTTCACCGACAAATTCGGAATTCAGTGGATGGTGAACTACGGCCAGGGCGGGCAAAATTAACACCGGCAAATTCGATCTCCCATAACCACCTTTAATCAATTATCAAAGGAGCAATCATATGTCTGAAAGAAATAAAGAATTGATACGAGAACTGACGACATCGTTCGAGCAGAACGATTATGAGGCCTTTCTGAACAACTGCACCGACGACATCGTCTGGGAAATGGCCGGCGAACCCGCCATGAACGGCAAGGACTCTATCCGTGAAATGATGTTGTCCGTCGATATGGAGCCGCCGAAACTTACGATCGACACGCTCATCGCCGAAGGCGACACCGCCGTCTGCACGGGCGGCATGACCATGAAGCAAAAGGACGGCAGTACGGCCAATTTTTCGTACTGTGACGTTTACACCTTCTCCGGCGAAAAGATCAGCCGTCTCGTCTCGTACGTGGTCAAACAAAAGACCGACGCCGAACGTAAAGCCGAGGCCGCCCAGCAAAGCGCCTAACGCAGCCGCCGCACGCCGGGCGATCCCCGCCCGGCATCTATTAATACGCAAGGGACAAATACTATGCGATCTGAAGAAACAGTTTCACATCTCGGGCCCGAAACCGTATCCCGAACCGAACGCCGACCGTGGGCCGGATATATCATCAGCGGTCTGCCCGTGCTGTTCCTGCTGTTCGACGCCATCGGGAAATTCGTTAAACCCGAACCCGTCGTGACCGGAACGCTCGAACTTGGCTATCCCGAAAGCACCATTCTGCCGATCGGGATCATCCTGCTTGTCTGCACTATTCTGTACGCAATACCGCGGACAGCGGTGCTCGGTGCGATCCTTCTGACAGGCTATCTCGGCGGAGCGGTCGCCACGCACGTCCGAGTGGGCAATCCGCTGGCGACGCATGTGCTGTTCCCCGTCTATCTCGGCCTCCTGCTCTGGCTCGGGCTGTACCTGCGCGATGCCAGGCTGCGGAAATTGGTCCCATTCAGGGCCGCGGACTAGAAGCCCCGGGCGTACGGCGGTTTCAAGGTCCTGGTCGACCTTTGATCCCAATTAATAATTAGGAGTAACAAAACAATGACTGCTATGAATCCGTATCTGAACTTCGACGGTAATACCGAAGAAGCGTTCAATTTTTACAAATCCATATTCGGCGGCGAATTCTCGAGCGTGATGCGTTTCCGGGACATGCCCGGATGCGACGGGCCCGACGCCCAACTCAAAGAAGAAGACAAGGACAAGATAATGCACATTGCACTGCCGATGGGTAACGGCAACATGCTGATGGCGACCGATTCGCTCGAATCGTTCGGGCAAAAACTAAGCCAGGGCAACAATTTCTATATTGCTCTCAGCCCCGAATCCCGCGACGAAGCCGACCGTCTTTTCAACGGCCTGTCCGAAGGCGGCAGGGTCGAAATGCCGATGGCGGATGCTTTCTGGGGCGATTATTTCGGCTGCTGCGCTGACAAATTCGGCGTGCAGTGGATGATCGTCCAATCCGATAAGAACGGAGATAAATAGACGGTGTACGGCGGCAGACGATCACATCCGCCGCCGTATTCCTGGAGGTTTTAACTTTATGAAGATCGCTATGATCGTCGTACGCACCCTTATGGGCCTGCTGTTCCTGTTCGCTTCGGTCACGTTCCTTCTGAACCTGATCGAACCGCCGCCGCTGCCCGACGGCGCTTTGAAAAGCTTTAACGAAGGGCTGGCCGCGTCCGGCTATTTCTTTTACGTTTTGAAAGTTACCGAGCTGATCTGCGGCATTCTGCTCGTCAGCGGCTACTTCGTCCCGCTCGCTTTGGTCGTACTTGCGCCGATCGTCGTGAACATTTTCCTCGTTCACGCCTTTCTCGCACCAGAAGGCCTGCCGATCGCGATCTTCGTCGTGATCGCTGAAATATTTCTGGCGTACTATTATCGCGATGCGTTCAAACCGCTCCTGCGGCCGAAGCTTGCTTAATAACAAACGCCGGCATCGAACGATGCCGGCGTTCCTTTACCCTCCTTCCCTTTTCCGTTTTGCCTATTTCTGCTTCCGATCTAAATTGCTTCATGAATTCATTGATAATTACTAATTATCAATGAAATAACCCCTGGACTTTACAGCGACTTCAGATACTCCACCAGGTCGTTCTTCTGCTGGTCCGTCAGGTTCAGGCTGAAGTGGTTGTTATAGTGATTCACTACGTCCAGCAAAGTAGCGAAACGCCCGTCGTGATAGAAACCGCCCTGTTGGTGCGCCCAAACGCCGCGCAGCGGCGCGGTCCG
>JAEZIT010000009.1 GCA_023436495.1 Acidobacteriota bacterium | reverse complement strand
GCGTAGCGCTGAGGCCGCGATTCTCCCTTGCGCGAAACTCCGCTTCAAACGGACAATCGGCCATCATGCGTTCGATGACCGCCACCGATTCGTCTTTCGAACCGTCGTCAATTACAATCAGTTTCTTGGGTTTCAGAGTCTGCTCATATATCGAGCGCAGCGTCCGTTCGATGAACGGGGCGTGATTATACGATGGAACAAGAACTGAAACGTCCGGCATCCTGCGATTATTGTATGGTGCGGGCGATGAAGTTCAAAACCGGACAATGCGCGTTCTACATCTACTCGACAGCCTTAACCGCGGCGGCGCCGAAATGCAGGCGCTCGATGTCGCGCGAAACGCCTCGTCGGCGGGTTTCGACCTGACGGTCGTCGCGGCGGGCGGCGGAGCGCTCGAACAGGATTTTCGCGATTCGGGCGCGGAGTTCATTCGCCTGCAGCGAAAGTTTCCCGTGGACCTATACCTCGCATCGCAGATAAGGAAGATAATCCACGAACGCGGGATAGAGATCGTCCACGGTTATCAGCCGGTCGATGGCGTGCATCTTTATCTGGCCGCACGCGGACTTAGGAATGTCCGCAAGGTCCTCAGTTTTCAAGGGTTCATCACCGACCGCAAAAACCGGACGGCCGCGCGTTTCGTGATCCCGCGGATGGACGCGAACATTGCCGTCAGCAACGGACTGCGGCAATTCCTTGCCGAAAACGACGGCCTGGATACTTCCCGAAATTTTACGGTCATTTATAACGGCGCGGATCCCGACCGGTTGAAACCGATAGGCCGCTCGATCCGGCACGAACTCGGGCTTGCCGAAGACTCGCCGCTGATCGGGATGGTCGGGAATTTTTATCGCGACCGCCGAAAGGACCAGCTCACGATCTGCCGCGCGCTGCCGGCCGTCTTTGCCGAATTTCCGGACGCCAATTGCGTCTTTGCCGGCGGGATCGAACCCGGCGCCGAAGACAAGATGGCGGATTGCCTCAATATCTGTCTGAAAAACGGGATCGCGGACCGCGTGCATTTTTTGGGTGCCCGCAGCGACGTGCCCGACATTCTCGCCGAACTCGACATTTTTGTGCTTTCGTCGTTTTACGAGGGATTGCCGGTCGCCGTGTCCGAGGCGATGCTCGCGGGCGTGCCGATGATCCTGTCCGATATCGAACCGCACCGCGAAGCCTCGGCGAACGGGAGCGTCGCGGAATTATTCGCGGTCCAGGACCACGATGAGCTTTCGGAAAAGCTTCGGAAGCTTCTCGCCGACGAAAGATCGCGGGCGGGCCTTGCTTCGAAAGCGCGGCGGCACGCTGATGAGAATTTCAGCATCGCGGCCCATATGTCCTCGCTAAAAAGATTATACCAATCGCTGTTCTAGCTATTGCCGCTGAAACTCGGGCGACCCAAGCACGAGGCTAACCGCGGTGAACACTTCGGGATCGCCGGTCCGCGCGAGCGTCCGCGCCCGCCTATTTCCCGCCGTGGGCATTTCGTCTTCGTCCGAGTCGTCGCCGGCATTCACATCGGGCAGCGGCTGTCCGATCTGCTTTTTCAGCAGATCGAGCGTCGATGTGGAGATCTCACCGTTGAGGATCTCCGCCACCGCATTGTCCAGCGTCTTGGAACGTGAGCCTCCGCGCAGATCCTTTAGGTCCACGCGCGTTCCGGGTACACGGTTGCTGGCAATGGCGACCGCAAAATTCATGCGTTGGAGCAGTGCTCCCGTGTTCACCCAATTTTCAGCAGTTTCGGGATATCCGGTCGGAGCCTGATAGCCATATGGCACCTCGCCCAATTTGTTCAGCATGGCGATGAATGCGGGGCTGACATTCGTATCGGCGCCGATCGCACGTATAGAACTTATTGCGAGTTCGAACGGCGTCTTTACCTTTGCCCGATAATTTTCCGGCGAGAAGAATTCCTTGTCCGAAAAAATTGCCCGAAGCGTCGTCCTGATATCGCCCTTTGAACGCTGGAATGCCGCTGCAATGCGACCGACGTATGCTTCGCTCGGGTTGTCACTGACGAATTTCACGGCGAGTTTCTTCGCGATGAACTTCGCGGCCGAAGGATGATTGGCAAGTATGTCGATGACCTTCAGCCCGTCCTTGATCCCGCCTTCGTTAACGGTTTGACCCAAGAGGTATTTCGGGCCTTTCTGATGCCGGTTTGCATTAAAGAAGAATTCGCCGCTCTCAGTACCGTCCCGCAACGAAGGCCTTGATCTGTTCGGTGTCTCGCCGCCGGCGTTTATTATCTCGGCCGCGATCCGCCGATATCCGCGCGGGTCGGCGATCGTCCATCCCGAAAATGCCTTGGCGACCTCGAGTATGTCCTTCTGCGAATAGCCGCCGTCAACGCCGAGCGTGTGCAGTTCCATCAGCTCTCGCGCATAATTTTCGTTCAGGCCGCCTGCCTGCCGCTGCATCGCGCGTGTCCGCATTGCCAACCGCTTCTCGAGATTCGCACGAATTTCTGGCGAAAGCCTCGGGTTCTGCAGCCGCCGCTTGATCCGGTCGACGGCAGCCTTGCCGCCCGCATCGTTTGCGCCCGGCGCCGACGATTGGAAATTGTCGAGGTAGAACAGCATCGCCGGATGTTGTGCCGTCGCGGCGACAAGGTCCCGGAAATTTCCCAACGCGTGTTTCCGCAGTACGTCGCGTTCGTAGCTAGGGATGTACCAGCGCACCGCGCCTTTTCCGATGAATACGTTAAAGTGGTTCTGCCAGAAATCGACCATCACCTCCTGAAGCTGCCGTTCGGAATAGACTGCACGAAGGACGCGGTTCGCTGTGACCTGCGGGCCGATGGCCGCCGGACGCCTGAACCCGTTCTCGCGGTAGATCTCGTTCAACTTTTCTCGCTGATCGGCCTGCGCCGAGTTCGAATTCGCCTCGTTCGCCGATGCTGCCTGCTGTCCGGCTGCGAGCCGGCGCCGAATCGCGCCCGGATTTGGATACTTCGCAAAGATCTCCGCGGTGGACATTCCGAAAACTTCGAGCCGTTTCGTCTTTGCGTCTGCCGCTGCGTCCGGGATAGTATCCGGGTTGAGCTGCCGTTCGATATAATTTTGGAGGCCTAGTGCCTTCACCTTTTCGACATCGCCGGGCCGCGCTCCGAACCCGAGGCGGTTCAGGACATGCAGGATCTTTTGCTCGTCCGTCAATTTCGGCCGGTTTGGCTCTGTATTAGGCAGCGACGCAAAAACCGGCGACAGCATTGTCAATATCACAAATGCCGCAGCAGCCTGTCTCCAATGGGTAAATTGTCTGATCATATTAATCGCCGCGTAATTCGGGCCCTGTGGCATTAGACGCGCGCGGCCCGGACAATGTTGAAATTATTTCAAAGCCGGGTCTGCATACAACAATTCAGGCAGGCTAATCATCCAAAGTTCGTTAATCTGTGTTTAATGCGATAAAATATTAGCTGAATTTTCGCGATATAAAGGGATAAAAATGAAACGACTTAGACTTACACCTTTGTTTTCAATAGGTTTGTGCCTTTTAATGGCAGCCGGAGCACTCGCCCAAAGCGGTTCGTTCAGCGATCCCAACGTCGAATATACGTTCGATCTGCCGGATGACCGCTGGAAAATGACGGCGAAGCCTTCGACCACGAGCCCAAATGTCGAATACGTATTCATCGACCGTCGCGACGGCCATCTGGAAGTCAGAAAGAATACTGTCGGCCAGGACGACCTGTTAACGGATATAATCCGAAGCGAAGAGCAGAAGCTGCAGTTCCTGCCCGGCTACGTTACAGGCAAGGAAGAGAATTTTAACGGAAAGTATCGCGGTTCGGCATTCAATTTCGAGTTCGTACGTGCGGGGCGAAATATGGCGGGCCGCTTCTATTTCCTGCGTGCCAACCCGACCACGGTTTACGTTCTTAGATTCACAGCCGAACGCGATAAGCTGAAATCGATCCGTAACCAGACCGATTCCATTGCCCGTACTTTTTCTTTGAAAGGAGCATAGGGGCTCAACAAATTATTCGAGCAAAAAAAGGGAGCAGCCGGTTCGCGGCATGCTCCCTTCAGCTTTTATCGGCTCTGATAAAAAGTTACGGCAAAATCCTGCTTGCTGAGGAAACAGGAATGTCACCGTTCTGGCCGAACGGCGCGATAAGCACGCCGGCCGAGCTCCGGTTCAGATACCACGTGCCGTTTGACGGACGGAATACTGCAATGTCCGCCTTTCGGTCGCCGTCATAATCGGCCGGCTGCGGTTCATCACCCGCCATACCGAACGGGATAAATTGGAACTGTCCGGTTGTAAGCGACGAGCGGTTAATGTACCAGGTACCATTGCTCGGGCGAAATACCGCGGCATCCGCTTTTCCGTCCCCATCATAATCAGCCGGAACGGCCCGGTCGCCCGTCGTGCCGAAAATAAGCTGGCCATAAACGGAACCGTAATTGCCGCTGCTTTGAATGACCGACCATAGTCCGGTCGAAGGCGACCAGACGCCCGGATCTATCTTTCCGTCACCGTCATAGTCAGCCTGAACCGGCTGGCCACCGGCTGCGCCGATCGTCAACTGGCTCCATACATTGCCATCGCTTCGAAGGATGTACCAGTTGTTGTCGGACGGCCGATAAACAGCAAGGTCCGTCTTTCCGTCGCGATCGTAATCGCCGTGGACGGGAATATCCGTGCTCAATCCCCATCGCTGGGCGTCGTAATTGGTAGCAGGATTCTGCGATGTGTACCACGTCCCGTTCGAAGGCCTGAATACGGCCGGATCTGTAGCCTCGTCGCCGACATAATCGCCTGGCGTCGGGATGTCGCCTGCCGATGCGAAAATATCGAAGTCGACGGCTCCGCCAGTTGCCGGCATCGAATACCACGATGCAAATTCTCCGCTCGGACGGAAGATCGCAAGGTCTGCGTTGCCGTCGTTTGCTGCGTCGTAGCCGGTAGCCCGGCAGTTGTTCGTTTCATAACGCTTGAACGTATAGCTCGGGCAGGACGTACCAGCGTTTACGTTATGAACGACGATAACGTATGTCGCGCCGGCCGCAACCTGAAAGCTCATCGAGTTCGCAAAGTTCTGCCCCGTGCTGCCGCCCGGCTCCGCGATCAGGTTAGTGAGTATGCTCGCCGGGTTATAACTCCCGAGATAAGCAGCCATGCTGATCTGATTCGTCGCCACACCGCATCCGACGGCATCAAGGTCCACGAAAATGCACGCGGGGCCGCCGGTGTTATTGGTGAAAGTGTACTGATCGTAGTTGAGTGCCGTCGTGCCCGAGGTGGTTGCCGTCCGCCGCAAGAGACACGTGGTAGTGTTGCTGACAGTTCGGAACAGCCTGCCTGTCTGCGTTGGGTCAGACGCGGCGATCGAGCCGGTTGTGACCTGCGGAGCGCCGAGGCTGTTGCACTCCTGCTGTGCGTAAATCACAGACCCGGTGTTTGAGATCAACAAAAATGCCAATAGCAAATGCAGATTCACTAAGAACCCGCGTTTCCAGATACGATGCATAGGAGTCCTCCTGTATAAGATTAGTGCTGGAATCTTATCCGAGTTACAAAGCTCAGCGCAAGAAAAATCTTTTTCGCAAGTTAAAATCCGGCAAACACTTACGCTCAGCTCATTATTTTGTATCGATTTAGAACGGATTTACGTAACGGGAAGGAATTTAGATCCGAACGGGAGAATATATCCGCCTCCGGTCCTTTCTGTGAGACGCTGGATATCTGCGCCGTCTTCGATGGGCAATAATCGCATGCGCCTGGCATCGTCCGCGGGTAAGGACGACAGCAAATGGACATTAAACCGCTCGGCTTTTTCGAGAACACTCCAGGCCGTTTGGCCATTGACCTGATAGCCGCTGCAGAGACGTTCCGCCAGATCGGCACTATCGCGGGCGGCGAACCAAGCCGGAAAATCATCGCGGCCGGGACCGTCCGAACATTCGGCTAATAGGACGATCGTTCCGCCGTCGGAACAGGCTCGTGAAGCGGCATCGAGCGCTTTGTGCGCCTGTATCATGTTGATGTCGAACGGATATCCGCCGCAGCTTACGATCACAAGCTCGCGTTTTTCGGCAATTCTGATAGTGTGCCCGTCAGCGTATTGCTCGCATGCTGCTCGATGCGATTCCTTCCAATCGCCGCAAAAGACGTCGGTCGCAGAGCCTTCATTATCGACGATCGTATTTATTGCAAACGCAGGCTTTATTGTTTCAACAGCTTCAACGAACGCCTCGTGAACGGCATTTCCTTCGAGCAGTCCCGGCCCGACGCCGCTCCGGCGTCCCTTGGTTTCGAAATCGAATGCAAGCTTGTGTGTTTCTTCGAGCGTCCGCGCCGACGCGAGCCCTGGACAAATGAGCTTCCGCCCGCCAGTAAACCCCGCGAAATAGTGAAATGTGACGCCGCCGACCAAAACCACGTGATCGTATTCGGTCAGCATCCAGTTTAACTCGATCGGTATCCCGCCCGAGGTTTCACCGACCTTGAAGAGTTTAAGTTGATTATGCGCGTCATGGGCCGCAGTGCCGATCCGCTGCGCGATAAAGGGCGTAAGGATAGTTTGCTTTTCGGCTTCGGTGACGTGCCGGTGAATGCCTGTGGCAAATATTATCCTTATCTCATGCGGAGCCGTGCCGTTTGCGATCAATCGCCGGACGAGCAAGTTTACGATCTGTCCTGAGGCGGTCTGCCGCGTTGCATCGGGAACGGCGATCAGGACCGTTTCGCCCGGAGCAACGATCTCTTCGAGCGGCGATCCAATCGGGTGATCGAAACTTGCACCGATCTCGACGTCCGTCAGGGCCGGTCTACGCACCGGGGACCCGATAACTTCAAACCGCGACGGATCGTATTCCAGGCTGATCGCCGATCTGCCGTATTTAAGGTTGGTCGATGCCATAAACAGATCCAGTCAATCCCTGTCTTATGTGTGGCACATCGTACGAAATGTGGTACGTACCACATTTTTGACGGCGGCCGCTTAGCTGGCCCTGCCCTGGGCCTTTGCCGCTGCATCGGCGCGAAAGCAGTTTGACCCGGTCATGCAAACATATGTGCCCTCAGCCTCGAGGTCTAATGTTTCCATCTGGATCGTCAGATGATCGATGCCGAATGAATCGTGAAGTTTTGTGCGGACGGCCGAGAGCAACTCAGTATGCACGACCGAATCGTCATGGCTGATGTGTGCGGATAGTGCTTCTATTCCGGACGATATCGTCCAGACGTGCAGGTCGTGCACGCTGCTTACGCCTTCGGTATCAAGAATTGCCTGTTCGACGGCGGCGATGTTTATGTGTACCGGTGTGCCTTCGAGAAGTACGTTGACCGAATCCATGATTAGCCGCCAAGCACCGGCAATGATGATCACACTGATCGCCACGCTGCACACCGCATCGGCCCAATTCCAGCCGAACGCAATTATCGCCAGGCCGGCGGCGATCGCGGCCACTGAACCCAGCAGGTCGCCCATAACATGGAGCCAAGCACCGCGAATGTTCAGATCGTGTTTATGATCGGAATGCAGCAGGTATGCCGCGACGGCGTTGACCGCGAGGCCGCCGGCTGCGACCGCCGTCATTCCGAAGCCTTTTATCTCCGGCGGCGACTGCCAGCGTTCGAATGCCTCATAAATTATCCATAGCGAAAGCAGTACCAGCGCAATGCCGTTGACGAAAGCGGCGAGGATCTCCAGGCGGTAATAGCCGTATGTTTTCCGCGGTGTTGCCGGACGCTCAGCAAACCAAATTGCGGCCAGGGTCAATGACAGCGCGGCGACGTCGGTCAGCATATGCCCGGCATCGGCAAGCAGCGCCAGCGAATTGGTGAGCCATCCGCCCACCGCCTCTGCCAGCATATAGACGAGCGTAAGCACCAGCGCGATCTTAAGGCGCCTTAAACTGCCGGCGGGCCGCCGTTCGTGCTTGTCTCCGTGAACGTGTGCTATTGCTGAACTCCTCTAACGCCTGTTAATAACGCCGCGTCACGCTTGCGTTTCTAAGTGACAAAATATAGCCGCTGCGGTTGCCCCGGTCATCGCGGATCTCGACCGGCACGACCGACGATTTGCTCGATACCTGCAGTTTGAACGTCCCGTCCGATGCGGCAAATGTCTCGCGTCCCTGCGAACTGACGGACACGCCCGGACGTGTTCGTCCGCCGATAATGTAAACATTGCCGCCGATGGTTTCTACACGCCATTCCGCCGCATCGATCTGCTGCCCGCCGCCGCCGATAATAACGGTGAAACGCGATGGATCACTCCAGTTGGTCGTCTGGCCGCTCCTTGCGGTCGCTCGCAATCGCCAGTAATAGGTTCCGGGCGTGAGGCCGCTCATTCTGAATTCCCGGGTCGTCAACCCGCTTCGGTCGGCCAATATCGTGTCCGGAGCAAAGTAGGGCGACCGCGCAACCTGCAGTTGATAGACCGAGCCGCCTGCCGTTTCCTGCCACGTAAACCCGAGATTTGCTCCTGCTCCCGCGTCTATGACCTGCGCGGCATTTGCCGGCGATGCGGGCTTCGGCGGCTCAAGCAGTTTTTCTTTGGATGACAGATTTCCGTTACTGACTGCCGCAAATTCGTTCTCGCCGATAACGGTCTTTTGCCCGCCCATCGTGGTTTCGACGCCGCCGCGGCTGATCCGGATCTCGCCGCCATTGGTCTGTGCGTCCGCATTGAAGCTCGCGTCTGTCTCAGACATCAGGCGGCTTTCGGATTCGGCGACTTCGACGATGTTCTGCGTGTTTTCAGGCTGTTCCTCGGTACGGACGTTCAATTGGCCGTCATCGAGCGAGACGCGTATATTGCGGCCGCCGAACAGCGATGAGATGTCGCGGACGACCACAGTGCTGTTCGGACGGACGGAATAAACGGAACCGTCGATCATCTGAACGACGGCACGGCCGTCCGCCTGGGTCTGGATAGCATCGCCGGCGGCGACGAAAGTTTCTTTGGTTACGAGGATCGTCTCGCGCGTTGCCGCGCGCGTGATCCTGACATCACCCTCGAATGAAACGATCCGCGCCGCATCCTTCGGAATATCGGACGTTACAGGAGCCGCAAACCAGTCGTAGCGCACCGCCCACCAGGCACCGCCCCCAAGCACCGCCGCGAGCACGACCAAGGCGATCAAGCCGTAGATCGTGCTCTTGCGGATGTTCCACCAATCTATGTAGAACTTATGATACTTGTTATCGTCCATTACGTGCGATCAGGCGTTTTCGGCCGGGTTCGGCTGTTCGGATACCGCTTCCTTTTTCTGCGGGAACAGCAGCGAAAAGATTATCGAGAGTGCAATAGCCCCGACGACTACACCTAACGAGATGTTGATGACCGTTTGCTCGATCTGATGATTAAGTTCTTTGTCTGCCGGTGAATTTAGGTCCGGCATCGAATATACCCTTAAAAGTTCCGTGAAAGGGGTAGGCTCGCCGCCGCCCATCAATAATAGCAGACCGTGAACAAAAAGAGGCAAAAGCATCTTTATCCCGATAAACGACAGAATGAATGCAAGCCCGATCTTCAAATAATGGAATCGGTCGGCAAGGCCGGCAAGTAAGAAGAAGAACGTTCGCAAGCCTAATATTGCGAATATGTTAGAGGTATAAACAATGAACCGGTCCGTTGTTATGCCAAAGATCGCGGGAATCGAATCGACGGCGAATACGAGGTCAGTAAATTCAACTGTTATCAGCACCAGAAGGAGCAGCGTGCCTGAGCGGACGCCGTCCTTTACGACAAAGAATTTTTCACCCTCGTAGTGTTTCGAGATGCGGACAAATCGAGTAATAAATTTAATTACTGCACTTTCATGCGGCTCAAAGTTCTCGTCGCCGCCCTTGAACATGCTTAGGCCCGTATAGACAAGGAACGCACCGAAAACATAAATGATCCAGTGAAATCGCTCGACCAGCTCCGCTCCGGCAAAGATCATGATCATGCGCATAACGAGAGCGCCCATGATGCCCCAGAACAAAACTCGGTGCTGATATTTTTTCGGGACTTTGAAATAGCCGAACAAAAGCAGAAAGACAAATAGGTTATCGACCGACAGCGACAGTTCGATCAGATAGCCGGTGAAAAAGAGCTTTGCCTGCGAAAGAGCGAGGTCCCAATCGTTGTAGTGATTTCCGACCTGAAAATAGATAAAGACATTAAATGCGAGCGCGAGCGAGACCCAGACGATGCTCCAGGCGATCGTTTCCTTTTTGGTCGGCTCATGCGCGTGCCGGTTTACAATACCAACGTCAACGAACAGCGCCACAAGGACGATCCCGAAGAACAACAACCATACCCATAAAGGGTGTTCGATACCTGTCATATATGTTGTAAAATAATAGCGTTATAAAATACCGGCGATGATCGCCGCGATCCGCTCAAGTCCGTCGGCGTCCGCCGCGGAAAAATCATTCAGCCTGTCGCTGTCGACGTCCAGCACACCAGCCGCGTCGCCGTTTCGGTCAAATAATGGGATCACGATCTCGGATCGGGACGCCGAGCTGCAGGCGATATGTCCCGGAAATTCGTCCACGTTTGGAACGATCACCGTTTCCTGTTTCGAGAATGCATTACCGCAGACACCTTCGCCGAAATTGATCCTAGTGCATGCGATCGGCCCCTGAAACGGCCCCAGAACGAGCTGCTCGTCCTTTTTCAAATAAAACCCGACCCAGAAAAAACCAAACGCTTCCTTGAGCGCAGCTGCGATATTTGCAAGATTTGCAATAATATCGGGCTCTGCGGCAACCAGCGCTTCGATCTGCGGCACGATCTCGTCATAAACCACTGCGCGGTCGGATGTTCGCGAAAATGCAAGCGCTTCAGCCATAACTTTTCAGTTTAACTTGATAATAAAAGGGGCGCAAATGCTTATTTTCGGGCAAAATCGTATAATTCGAAACGCTACCCACACGGGAGCAGGCTAAAACCATAGTGGAAAATCTTTCGAGGATATTCGCAATTGCGGCGGGCGGAGCTTTCGGTGCTGTCGCTCGCTATTTGATCAACATTTCTCCGCTCGCCGGATTGTTTGGCAAATTTCCGCTGCCAACCTTTGTTATCAACGTTTCGGGGTCATTCTTGATCGGATTTTTACTGATCCTGCTGACGGACAAATATGCCGTGAACGATCACGTTCGCATGGCGGTGATCGTCGGCTTTCTCGGGGCATTCACGACATTTTCCACCTTCGAGATGGAGATCTATGGGTTGGTAAGGGATGAACGAACGATCATGGCATTGCTTTATCTTTTTTTGAGCGTCGCGGTCGGATTCGTCGGTTTGCTAGGTGGCGTTGCACTTGCGCGGAAATTCTGAGAAAACTGCCGCGATCGACGGCTATTGTTCTGTAAGGGCGAGCCGGGCACGTTGAACAAGCGCCGCGGCCTCAGCCGGCGAACTGCCCGTTGCGGTAATATGCCCCATCTTGCGGCCGGGCCGGGCTTCGGACTTGCCGTATAGGTGAACTTTCACGTTGGGGAGCGCGATCGCAGCGGCCCAATCCGGTTCGCCGTCTTTCCAAATATCGCCCAACAAATTCGCCATCGCCGCCGGACTATAAAATTCGGTCGATCCGAGCGGCAGGCCGCATACGGCGCGAAGCTGCTGTTCGAATTGAGACGTAACGCACGGCCCGGCAAACGTCAGGTGCCCGGAATTATGCGGCCGCGGCGCTATTTCGTTTACGACCAGCGTCCCGTCGGGATTTAGGAAAAATTCCACGCACATCGTACCCACATATCCGAATCTTTCGGCGATCGCACGGCTGATCTCAACTGCCTCGGCTTGGACCTTTTCCGAAACCGCGGCGGGCGCGAATGAAACGTCGAGGATGTGGTTTGCATGAGAATTTTCGATAACACCGTAATGAGCGAATTCTCCGTCGCTGCCGCGCGCACAAACCACGGAAACTTCCTTTTCAAATTCTACGAACGCTTCTAACACCGCCTCCGTGCCGTTCAGGGCAGCAAATGCGGGTTCGATATCGCTCAGCGACAATATCTTCTGTTGGCCTTTGCCATCGTATCCGAAGCCCGCAGTCTTCAGCACGGCGGGCGTCCCGATCTCACCGGCCGCGCGGAAAAGGTCTTCGATGATGCGGACTTGCCGAAATGGCGCGACGGGAAACCCGTTATCGGACAGGAAATTCTTTTCACGCAGGCGATTCTGTGTTGTGTGAAGGATCTCGCCCTTCGGATGAACGGGCACGAATTCGGCCGCTGCTTCGACGGCTGCGGACGGTACATTCTCGAATTCAAACGTCACCACGTCGACCGAGCGGGCAAACGAGCGAACGGCGTCCAGATCGGTATATTCAGCCGCGGTCTCGATATCGGCGACCTGGCCAGTCGGTGTGTCGCTGTCCGGCGAAAAAGTATGGACGCGATAGCCCATCTTTCGCGCCTCAAGCGTTAACATACGGCCGAGCTGTCCGCTGCCGAAAACGCCAATGGTTGAATTGGGAAGAATTATCTTAGCCACAAATTTACTCGAATAGCACGAATGGAGATTTTAAGTCATTTCGGCGCGCTTAGCGTGAACTGCATGTCGTTTTCTGCACTCAGGCGATCGGAGCAATGTCTCAACTTAGGCCCGTTTCCATTACGGAGCGAGTTTGATGTTCTCTGAACCGACGAAGCCCTTCCCTCAACTCCGGCCGCGAATTCGCGAGGATCGAGACCGCCATAAGGGCGGCGTTTTTCGCGCCGGCCGCTCCAATGGCTAGCGTTCCGACCGGAATTCCGGCGGGCATTTGCACGATGGAGAGCAGAGAATCCATTCCCTTGAGCGCTTTGCTTTCGACGGGAACGCCAAGAACGGGCAGGATCGTCTGCGAAGCGCACATTCCGGGCAGATGGGCCGCGCCGCCGGCGCCGGCAATGATCACCTCTAGCCCCTTCGCTTCGGCGTATTTGGCAAAGTCGAACAGCAGGTCCGGCGTACGGTGTGCGGAAACGATCTTTGCTTCGTAGGGAACGCCGAATTCTTCGAGCACGTCGACGGCGTTCTTCATAGTTTCCCAATCGGATTTGCTGCCCATGATCACAGCGACAAGCGGTTTTTCGCTCATAGTTCTACTTTCCTAATTCGGCCTTTATGACCGATTCGAATTTGTCCCAGGCACGCACCGTGCTGCGCCAATAAACAATTCGGCCGTCGCGGCCTACGACTATGTTCTTCGGGAAGCCGGCGAAAACGAATCGTTCCTGAATAGCCTGCGATTCGGCGCCGATCACGTAATTGAAAGGCTTGCGTGCCAGAAATTTCTTTACTGATTCACGATCGTCATGCGTTAGGGCCAGAAACACGATGTCGTCACGCGAAGCATACTGTTCGCGGAGTTTGTTCAAATGCGGGATCTCCGCCATGCACGGCGGACAGCCGATGAACCAGAAATTCAAGACGACGACTTTTCCGGCGAGTTCGGCGGAGCCGAATTTTCGTCCGTGAATGTCGGTTACCGATAACGCCGGCGCCGGCATTCCTTCCTGCGGTATTTTTTGGAGTTGGAATTCGACCGTGCCGTCTTCAAGTGTCTTAACGACCGTGGCGTCCGGATACGACGGGTTCGCCATGCGAATGTCGACGAATTCGTTATTCGAAACAAGGTTGCCGTCGGAATCGAGAAAGATGGTCTTATGCGCTTTTACCGCCGGACCCGAACGAGCCTCGCCGGCGGAGGCCGTTTGCGCAGCGGCCGGGATCGTCGCCACCAAAGAAACGGCGATTAATAGAAAGATTCGTTTTAGAACAGCCAGCGGCATTTTCTACAAAGTAAAGGAGTTGAATTGTGAACGCAAATGCAGCAAACATGTGCACAAGGTCGACGGGCCTTCGTGAGTTGGGCCGACATCATTCCTCGCTCGGCCGTTCTGGAAAAGCTTGCAGGTCAGCAAGCGGGATCCTGAAGCCGGCCTCACAATTCTTTTGCGAGTCTCCGGAGCAGTGTAAAGTCGGAATTATTTGGGACTTGGCGAAAACTCTCCGCGGTGATCATCTTTACAACCACAATCTTCTTTTTCGGGAGTACTATCAGGAACTGGCCGAGATAGCCGACGGCAGCGTACCCAACAACTTCGCCTTCGTTCTCGATCCGCATCTCGGACGGCGAAGTCGATGCCAGCGCTTTGGCCACCGCCGGCATCTCCTCAGGGGTGTATGACATCCTCAGATGCGACTGCAGCTTATCGAATCCTTCGTAACGTCCTTTCATTCGGGCAAGCAACGCGAATGTCGCATCATCGGTCTTTGGCTTTACCTTGGCGAGGAACCCGTCGTCGACTACCATGTACTGCTTTTCGTACATAAGCCACCATAGCCGCCCGCTTTCAGTACTTAAAGCCGTGGGTGAAAAACTAGCCGTCAGCCAATCAGCGCTAATGACCTGTTTGCCGCTCCATTTTCCGTTGTTGAGGATAAGCTGACCGATCTTTGCCAGATCTTCAGGCCTTATCTGAAGCCCCGCCATGCCCTGCGGATTTCCGCTTTTGTCCTTTCGCCAAGCCACGTCCGTGATGCCGATCTCATTAAAAAGATAACGCCTAAGAAACTCATCGAGTTTCATCCCGGAGGCCTTTTCAACCACTCCAGCTAAGAGATTCGTGGCCTTATTATTGTAGGAAAACACTTTACCGGGCTCTGATTCGAGCTCCGCGGCCAGCGCAAGCTGCACCACGTCGGGCGCGACCTCGACCTCTGTGCCGGCATTTGGAACGTTTTGAAGTCCGGATGTGTGCTCGAGAAGCTGGCGGACTGTGATGTCTCGTTTGCGGCCCTGTTTCCATTCCGGATAAAGAGAGCTGACGGGCTGATCAACATCCTTCAAAAAACCATGGTCGATCAGCAGCCCAACCGCGAGGCCAACAATCGACTTGGTTGCCGACATGGCTTCGATCTTTTGATCAGGTTTGCCAAAGTAGTTCTTATAGGCAACCTCGCCGTCTTTCAGAATAATCAGGGCATCAGCATTCGTCCGCTCGCTCCCGGCGATTATGGCGTCAAGAGCGTCCTTGTTCAAGGACTGTCCGGACAAAGAGGCCGCAAACAAGAACACGAGTATCGAAGTGGGGATTATTCTATTCATAGCTAAGTCGTCCAAACAAAATTTATACGGAAGGGTGACTGCCAATTCATCGCTAAAGTATCAGAGATCGGTTGTGAAGATCTAATACCCAGCCTGTCCTTTGCGGCGGTGGGCCGGCTTTGGAATTGTACGGGCCCCGGAGGAACCCGTACTTTACAAGCAATGCCAGCGGCCGTCTATGCAGAATAGCCCTTTGCGCCGTCGAAGTTATAAAGGTTCTCGGTCTTTATCACGTCGAGGCCCGCGTCGTTGAAACGCTGGAGCAGCGAGATGATCTGCGAATGTGAAACCGCAGAGCCTTCGCCCGCTTCGGCTATGAAACGGCAGCGCCAGTGATCGACGGTGAAGGTATCCGGTAAGCCGCCGGGATAGACCTTGACGCCGCGGTTTGCGATGTTCAGCAGCTTCAAGCCGTCGCCGTTCACCTTTTCCACCAACTGGCCGAGTTCGTCAGCAACGCCGTAGAACGAACCTTTCCACCAATCAAGGAAAACATCAACGCCGACGAGATCCTTTTTCTGCGGTTCGCGGATCGTGTAGATCGGCTTCGGATTTTCTTCGACAACATTTGCCGCGTATGAGACGGGCTTGAGTGTTTCGGGCTTTTTGCCGAGGCGATCCACCACGGCCTGTGCGAATTCCTTTGTGCCCACCTTTTCGCTCGATACGCCTTCTTTGAACATATCGTAGGTGTGTACGCCGTCTTCGATGGTCTTAAGCCAGGCGTTGTGCGCGAGCTCTGCGATATCAGGCTGGTTGATATGGACGAGCATCAGGATCGATCCAAGGAAGAGTCCCGACGGGTTGGCAAGGTTTTGGCCAGCTCGTCGCGGTGCCGAGCCGTGGATGGCTTCGAACATCGCGACCTTCTCGCCGATATTCGACGAACCGGCAAGGCCGACGGAACCGGCGATCTGCGCCGCAACGTCCGAAAGAACGTCTCCGTACAGATTCGGCATAACGATAACGTCAAAATTCTCAGGGGTGTCAGCCAATTTTGCCGAACCGATATCGACGATCCAGTGATCGGCCTCGATTCCCGGATACTCCGGTGCTATTTCGTCAAAGATGCGATGGAACAGGCCGTCGGTCCGCTTCATGATGTTGTCCTTGATAAAGCAGGTCACCTTTTTGCGGCCAAATTTCTTCGCGTATTCGAACGCGTAACGGACGATCTTTTCCGAGCCGGGACGCGAGATGAGCTTCAGGCATTCTTCGACCTGATCGGTTTGCCGGTATTCGATGCCTGCATAGGTGTCCTCTTCGTTTTCGCGGACGATGACGACGTCCATAACGGGATGCTTGGTCTGAACGAAAGGATGATACGAAACACACGGACGAACGTTCGCGTAAAGGCCAAGCGTCTTGCGGACCGCTACGTTCAGGCTGCTGAAACCACCGCCCTGCGGGGTCGTGATCGGGGCCTTCAGGAACACCTTGGTACGGCGAAGGCTATCCCACGATTCTGGCGCGATGCCCGCCTGGTTGCCGGAAAGATAAACCTTTTCGCCGATCTCGATCTCTTCGATATCAAGCCGTGCTCCGGCTTCTTTCAAAATATGCAGCGTGGCCGCCATGATCTCGGGGCCGATGCCGTCGCCATGGGCGACCGTAATAGGAACATTTGACATAAGTTTATTCAATATCCTTATAAAAATTAGACAGGCTTCAAACCTATGATTCTATCGAAATAGCGGTGCCCGCGCAAAGACACGCACCGGCTCAGATACCGTCGATCTGCCGTGCCAATGCAAAATCGAACTCCGTGATCCCGCCGCGGTCGTGCGTCGTGATCTCAAATTCCGCGTAGCCCCAACCGAGCCGGATATCTGGATGGTGGTCCGCCGCTTCAGCAAGCGCGCCGGCGCGGTTCACGAATTCGAGGCTTTCTGCAAAGTTCTCGAAGGTAAAGCGTTTTATCAGCTTGCCGCCGTTCTCCGTCCATCCGTTAATCCCCGAAAGGCGTTCCGTGATCTCGTCCGGGCTAAGCTTTTTACGTTCCATTCGTTTCTACGCTCCTTGCTTTTGAGTTATAATTCGCTTTTAAACATTTTATTATAAAGAGATACAAAGGTTTATCGGCAACATGCGAATTTCGCGAACGATTCTATTTCTCATTCCCCTGCTTCTCATCTCGTGCTCAGGCCCGGCTGAACCGGCAACGCCGCTCGAGACCTTCAAGACCTACACGAAGGCATTCAAAGCAAAGGACATCACGACGATGAAGCTTCTCTTGTCGCGCGAGACGATGAAGATGCACGAACAGGAAGCCAAGGCACAGAACGTGACGATCGACGACATCGTGAAACGCGATACGCTGTTTACCGAAGGCCAGACGACCGTGGAATTTCGTAATGAGAAGATCGAGGGCGACAAAGCGACGCTCGAGGTCAAAAATCCGTTCGGCACATGGGAAACTATCCCGTTCGTAAAAGAGGACGGTGAATGGAAGATCGATAAGAAAGGATTTGCCGACCGAATGCTGCAGCCGTTCGAAGAGAATTCACAGGAGCTCGACAAAATTATAAACGAAGGGCGGCAGACACCCTAAGGCGTTCAGGACCGATATTTCGAATAGATCAACGGGAGGATTATGAAAAAGTATATTTTCTTGGTTTTGTTGGCAATAACGACAGCGGCTTGTGGTTCACAGCAAGCGAACACGAACCTGCCGGCGTCAAATACGGCTGCGAATACCGCCGCAAATACAGCGGCACCCGCGGAAAAGAAGCTTCCCGCCGTCGGGCCGCTCGAAACTTTGAAGGCGATCAGCACCGCTTCCAAAGCGGGTGACATGGCGGGCGTCATGAAACATTTGTCACAGGGCACGGTCGCCGAGGTCGAGAAAGCGGCAGCGGAAAATAAGGTGTCGACCGAAGAGTATCTAAAATCCGACCCGCCGTTCGTCAAACTTCCCGAAACGCGAAACGAAGAGATCACGGGCGATCGGGCAACGGTCGAACTTTACAACGAGATCTCAAAGTCCTGGGAAAAGATGCCTTTCGTTATCGAAAACGGCGAATGGAAGCTGGCGATGGATGAATATGTCAAAGACTTCGAACGTCAGCTCGAGGAAGAAGAAAAGGGTTCCGAAGCCAATCAGGCGAATACGTCAAAAGAAGATAGATAGTCGAGAGAAGTTGTGGCAGTGATCAAACCATTTCAAGCCTTGCGTCCGGTTCCCGAAAAGGCAAGGCAGGTTTCCTGTGTGCCTTATGACGTGGTACACGAACCGGAAGCACGTAAATTTATCCGGGAAAATCCGCTGAGCTTTCTGAAGGTCACGCGGCCCGATGCGGAATTTCCCGAGGACGAGCACCCTACGGCCGAAGCCGCCTTCGACCTTGCGAAAAAAGAGCTTGATTGGTTCGTTGACGAACGCCTGCTCGAGCGCGAACCGGCTCCGAGCCTGTACGTTTATCGTCTGGCGACCGGGACGCACGAACAGACTGGCATCGTTGCCTGTTGTTCACTCGACGAATACGAACGCGGCCTTATCAAGAAGCACGAGAATGTACGGCCCGACAAGGTAGAGGAACGCACCGGGCATCTGCTGAAGCTGCGTGCGCAGACAGGGCTTATATTCCTGACATTTCGCGATACGGACGCGATCCGCAATCTGATCGCAGAGGCTGTTAAGGAGCCGCCGATGTACGATTTCATCTGCGTCGAGGACATTCGTCAGACAATGTGGCTGATACGCGATACAGAAGCGTGGGTCGAAGCATTCTCCGATGTTCCCGCTCTTTATATAGCCGACGGCCATCACCGTGTCGAAAGCGCGAACCGGGCGCGGCAAATATTGCGGGAGCAGGACGCCGGCCATACGGGAAACGAAGAATACAACTTCGTCTTAGCGGGGCTATTTCCGGCCGAAGACCTGCAGATAATGGCATACAACCGTGTCGTCCATGACCTGAACGGGCTTTCTGAAGAGGGGTTTCTCGCTCTGATCTCGGAGAGCTTCATCGTCAGCGAAACCGATGAGAAAGTGCCGCAGGAACGCAGGGAGTTTTGTATGTATCTTGCGGGCAAATGGTATAACCTGCGATTTGCTGTCGAATTCCTCGTCGATCCGGGCCCGGTCGCGAACCTCGACGTCAGCATTCTGCAGAATTACCTGCTCGGGCCGGTTCTTGGCATCGAAGATCCGCGAACGGATAAACGAATCGGATTTGTTGGCGGCAAACGGGGCACCGCCGAGCTCGAAAAGCTCGTCGATGAAGGCGAGGCACGCGTCGCATTTTCGTTGTTCCCGACGACCATGGATGATCTGCTGCTGGTTTCCGACATGGACGAGATAATGCCGCCGAAATCGACATGGTTCGAACCGAAGTTAAAGGACGGCCTGCTTATCCATCAGATCTGAACTATGAATAGCAAGGAACTCGCTGATCTACGTCGCGACTTCTCGTCAGAGGAACTTTCGGAGTCATCCGTCGCTGCTGACCCGTTGGAACAGTTTGGCGCATGGATGAAGGAAGCGCTTACGGCAGCAATGCTCGATGCAAACGCGATGACGCTGTCGACCGTCGGAGCGGACGGCAGGCCGTCGGCACGCGTTGTGCTTTTAAAGGGATTCGGCCCTGAAGGGTTTACGTTCTTTACAAATTACGAAAGCCGAAAGGGCCGCGAGCTTGCGGCAAATCCGAATGCCTTTATGCACTTTTTCTGGCCGGAACTCGAACGCCAGGTCTCGATCGCCGGCACGGTCGAAAAGATCTCCCGCGAAGAATCCGAATCCTATTTCGTCACGCGTCCTCTCGAAAGCCGAATAGGCGCGTGGGCTTCGAATCAAAGCACGATACTCGAATCGCGAAAAGAACTCGAAAACCGTGTCAGGAAATATATAGAGAAGTTTCACGGCGATGTGCCGCTGCCGCCGCACTGGGGCGGATTTCGGCTCACACCAGAGAGTTTCGAATTTTGGCAAGGCCGCGCTAGCCGCCTACATGACCGTATATGTTACGAGCGTCACAACGGCATTTGGGAGATCGTTCGCCGCTCGCCGTGATGATGGCTGTTCAAGTCTGCCAAAGTTGAATATTGCGTACGCCGCGGGCGATCCCATCGCTTCCTTTTACTAAAGTCAGCACGTGGTTGAACCCGCCGCGCTCCGGGCGCCTCGCCTTCTCCGTCAGGAATTTATCCCCCTCGAACAGGATCGAATCTGCCCAATCCTCTCGGAAATCCGTTCCGGTCAGCGTCATATGGATATGCGCGAATTGTGTCAAATTCGGATACGACGCCGGCTTTATCGTCCGTAATTCGTAGCGTCCTTTGTCGTCGGTCAGCATCCAGCCTCGAAACCTGCCGTGCTTGTGTTCGCCCGTCCGCCCGTATATACCGTAAACGTCGGTATGATAAAGATATATAAGTACATTCGGCGCGGGCGTTTTGCCGTCAGGCATGAAGACCGTGCCCGAAACAATGATCGGCTCGCCTCGGTCTCCTCCATTGGCGAGCACGGCGCGGGACGATACATTCGCCGGCGCCTCGATCGCGCCCCACCAAACCTCTCCACCGGACGTAATGGCATTCCGTTTTATCTGTGAGAGGATATCCAAACCAGGATATTGTGCTTCGTTTTCAGGCGTACAACCGCCAACGAGCGGAAATGCCAATGCGAGGGAGGCAAGTTTTAAGAATTCGCGACGGTTTTGATATTCGTTCTCCATGTTCTTTTGCCCCTTTTATGGAATTACATATAATTGTCTGCGGCTCTTTGTTGCATAAAATATAGACCCCGCCGGCGAGGCTTTTATGACAGATATTCCGGAAACGCTGATCGAAACCGAACGATTGATCATCCGAAAGATGACAATGGACGACCTGCCGTGGTTGATCGAAATGCGGGGTGATCCTGACGTATATAGATATCTCGGCGGTTGGGAGCGGCAGAATCCGGACGCGGTCGCACGGCGTATGCCCTTTTATTTTGAATGTTACGAAGAATTCGGCTACGGGCAGTGCGCGATGATCTGGAAAGCAACGGGTGAGCCTATCGGTGCCAGCGGGCTTCAGCCGCTCGAAGATTCCGGCGAGATCGAGGTCGGTTATAGTATAAAGAAGGATTTTTGGCGCATGGGCATCGGTTACGAATGTGCCCAAGCCTGGCTGAAATACGGATTTGAGACGGCCGGTTTGAAACGAATCGTTGCAGTGGCTAACCAGGAGAACAAAGGCTCCTGGCGGATCATGGAAAAATGCGGGATGCACTTCGAAAAGTACGCTACTTTCTACGGCGTAGAAGATCTCGTGTTCTATGCTATAACCCGGGACGAGTTTCTCGCCCATAACAACCATAAAACAGAGAAATAGTCATGAAGAAAAAGCTTTTACTTTCGGCGGCCATGCTGGCCGTTTCAATTGCGGCGCTGGTGTCGGCCCGTGCGGCCGAGGCGACGAGCAAATGGGCGATGTTCGGGCCGAATAAGGTCCATTACGTCACCGGCGACGCGAGCAAGGGAAAGAACGCTCTTGTATTCGTTCACGGTTGGACATGCAGCACGGATTTTTGGAAAGATTCGGTGAACTGAATATTCGATGGAATTCTTCGCTCGTTCGATCGAAGCCGTAATGAAAAATGAAAAGATCGAGAAAGCGGTGCTGTCCGGGCACAGCATGGGTACTCCCGTAGTCCGGCAATTCTACCGAATCTATCCGCAGAAGACGATCGCGCTTATTGCCGTTGACGGCGCTCTGACGCCTATGGGGCCGCACGATGAAGTTGAGAAATTCTTTTCGCCGATTTTTACGAATTATAAAGCCGCCGCGCCTAAATTCATCGGCGAGATGCTCGTCCCGACACGTGCGGACCTCCGTCCTAAGATCAGGGCCGCAATGCTGGCAACGCCCGAACACGTGCCGATAAGCGCAATGAAGGAAATGATCGCGCCAAAGGTTTGGGTCGACGACAAGATCAGCGTTCCGGTTGTCGCGGTTATGGCCGCCTCGCCGCACTGGCCTGCCGACCTTAAGGACCAGTATCAGCGAACTGCTCCGGATCTTGAATTCAACATGTGGACCGGCGTCAGCCACTTTCTTATGATGGAAAAACCCGAGGAGTTCAATACGACGGTAAAGTTCTTTATCGAGAAGAAAAAGCTGCTGTAGTGCCGCGGAGCGCAGCGACGAACCTTGATGCCAAATTACGCAAAACTCATCTTCGCCGTGTTGATGGCATTGTATTTTCTTTCGATCGCGTACGATCCGATGGCTGGCAGTTTTCTGGACATTGTTGATCTGCCGGTTCACGAGACAGGACATTTGATCTTCAGGCCGTTCGGCGAATTTATGACGATAGCGGGCGGAACGCTGTTTCAAATTATAATGCCCGCAATCTTTGTAGGATATTTCATTTGGCAAGAGAAGTATTACTCGGCGTCGATCGTTCTGTTCTGGGTCGGACAGAGCATCATAAATGTTTGGATCTATGCCTCGGACGCGGTCGTCATGCAGCTTGTGCTTACAAGCGGCCTGACTGGGGCGGAAGGCGGTTTTCATGACTGGAACTATCTTCTCACCACGCTGGGGCTGATCGATTCCACCAAAACCGTCGCCGGCGTTATCCGGATGGCCGGTACATTGGTTATAATTACGGCAGCGGTTTTTTCTATTTTTTATTCATTCTCGGCCGAACCAAGTAACGAATGAAAGCTACTTTGATCACAGGCGCCTCGAGCGGCATCGGCGAAGCATTTGCCCGGCGGCTCGCGGCCGAAGGGCATAATCTTGTCCTTGTCGCGCGCGGCGAGAAGAAGCTGCTCGAGTTGTGCGACGAGCTAATGCTGAAGCACAATATCACCGCTCATTACTTTGTCGCAGACCTGATCGAAACGGACGCCGACGCACGCGTTTTTGCCGAGACCGAGAAGCACGGATTCGAGATCGACTGGCTGATTAATAACGCCGGATTTGGGTCAATGGGCGATTTTGCAAAGCTCGACCGCGAAAAGGAATTGAATATTATTCGTTTGAATATCCTTGCCCTTGTGGCATTGACGCATCGATACCTGGTGCCGATGCGAAAGCGCCGTCGGGGTACGATAATCAATGTTTCGTCCGCTGCCGGTTTCCAACCGATCCCGTTTTTCGCGACTTATTCGGCATCAAAAACATTTGTGACCGCATTCACCGAAGCTATTGCCGAAGAGAATCGGCCGCTTGGAATTAAGATACTTGCATTGTGCCCGGGTTCGACGCAGACGAATTTCTTTGCTGCGTCGGAGATCGAGCGGGCCGTCACCGTCAAGGGCCAGCAAACCCCCGAACAGGTCGTCGATACGGCATTAGCGGCAGTAAAGAGCGGCCGTTCAAAGGTCGTTTCGGGATGGTCGAATTACCTTGGAGCATTGGCAGGAGCATATGCTCCGAATTTTCTTTCTACGAGATTTATTGCAAGGGTTTTACGTTCGCGTTACCAGAGCGAATAACGCGGCATTGGGTTTTTATGAAATTTACGGTACTCGGAAGCGGTTCGACCGGCAACGCAGTTCTTATCTGCAGCGAAAAGACGAATGTGCTGGTCGATGCGGGCCTGAGCGCGCGTGAGATAATTCGCCGTCTTGCCGCCGTGGGTGTCGATTGCGCGGACCTCGACGCTGTGCTGATCACGCATGAACATAGCGATCATGCCGGAGGCCTAAGAGTTCTGATGAAATCGCTCGATTGCCCGGTTTTCATTTCCGAAGCCACCGAAGATTCTTATTTCAACACGCGGAAAGGCATTCAGGACGGCAGCAGCGAATCCGCAAAACGCCGCGGCGTGCTGAAGGACAAGACAGTCGCGATCGAATCGAGCGCAAATTTCCGGATCGGCGACATCGATTTCGAGCCGTTCAGCGTGCCGCACGACGCCGCGGACAATTTCGGGTTCGTCGCCGAACGCGAGGGCGTGCGTGTTGCAACGCTGATGGATTTCGGGTACATGTCGGCGCTGATCAAGGAAAAACTGCGAGGCTGCGACGCCGTCGTTATCGAATCCAACCACAGCCGGGATATGCTCCGTGCCTGCCCGGTGTACAGCTGGGAATTAAAGCAGCGAATTATGTCGCGAACCGGACATCTTTCGAATGAGGACTTGTGTGAGTGGCTAACGAATGAGTTCGACGGCTCAGCGCGGCACATCGTCCTCGCACATCTATCACAGCGTGCAAATGAACCCCATCTGGCACGCCTGATGGCCGAGACCGCGCTTCAGATGCGGCCCGGCCTATTCAAAACACAAGCAAGTATAACCGTCTCGAGCCATCGGGAGCCTACGGATTGGATACGGTTTTGATATAAATCCTAAGTAATTACACCGCGGAATGACCTGCGATGCAGCGGGCACGGACCGTGTTTTCTAAGTGCGGCGAGGTGCTCAGCGGTACCGTATCCCACATGACGGGCGAAGCCGTATTGGGGAAATTCCGCGTCGTTTTGGCGCATGAATTCGTCCCGAAACGTCTTTGCGATGACAGATGCCGCCGCGATCGACACCGATATCGAATCGCCTTTAATGATGGCTCGCTGCGGCAGCGAGTGCCCTTTTAACTGAACAGCGTCGATGAGCAGAAAATCGGCGGCCGGATCGAGTTTTCCGATCGCCTCGGCCATCGCCTTCATCGTCGCACGGAGAATATTTATCCGATCGATCTCCTCGGCATCCACTATCCCGACGGCATATGCGATGACGGAATCGACAAGTTCCGCGCCGATCTTGTCTCGTTTTGCGGCGGTGAGTTTTTTTGAATCGTTCAGGCCTTTCGGAAGAGGTTTTGAAAGGTCAAGAATGCATGCGGCGGCTACGACCGGGCCGGCGAGACATCCACGGCCCACCTCATCTACGCCGGCTATGAATCGAAATCCTTCTGAATACGCTTGGTCTTCGAAGACGGTTCCCAGCGTCAGTTTGAAGTGCCCGGCCGTTAATACGAATTCATTTGCCATCCGTGGTTAGCGGACAAGATTGGAAAAGGGCGTACGCGGCCGCCATATCTAGCATTACGACGAGTTCGCGACGCCCATTTTTGATCCTGTTGAACGGCAGGCTATTTCTTTGCGGCCTGCGTTTTGTTGCGTGTGTCGCGCTCTTTAATACGAGCAGCCTTGCCGCGAAGGTCGCGCAGGTAATAAAGTTTTGCACGACGTACACGGCCGCGTCGTACTACGTCGATGTGGTCGATCACCGTAGCGTGAAGCGGAAATATACGCTCGACACCGATGCCGAAGCTCACCTTGCGAACGGTGATGGTCTCGCGAACCCCGCCGTGTTTCTTGGCGATCACGATACCTTCGAAAACCTGCAGACGTTCCTTGTTGCCTTCCTTGATCCGTACGTGGACCTTAACGCTGTCGCCGGCCTGAAATCCGGGTATATTATCTCTTAATTGTGTATTTTCTACGTTGTCTAAACGATTCATGATTTTAAATTCGGCCAGAGGTCAGAGGCGCTGTCGCCGCTCACATATCACCATTTGCTCCTTCAATTAGATCCTTTCGAATCCGGATCGTCTTTTCGAGCGCCTTTTCGCGGCGCCATTTTTCAATCTCGGCATGATTGCCTTCCAATAAAACATCGGGAACCTTCATCCCGCGAAACTCGGCCGGCCGCGTATAATGCGGGCAATCCAGCAATCCCTCAGAGAAAGAATCATTTTCTGCTGACGTTTCGCTGCCCAACGCTCCGGGCAAAAGCCTTACGACCGCATCCGTCAACACGATCGCGGCGGGCTCGCCGCCTGAAAGCACGTAATCGCCGATCGATATTTCATCGGTAACGAGTGTCTCATTCACTCGTTCGTCAACGCCCTCATATCTCCCGCAAATGATCACCAGGTGTTCGGCAGATACCGCGAATTCCCCGGCAATGTTCTGTTTCAGCACGCTTCCCTGGGGCGACATCAGCACGACTCGCGTGCCGGCGGGATAGACGTCTCTGTCCGATGTGCCGATCAAATATTCGACTGCCGCAAAGATCGGTTCAGGCTTTAATACCATCCCGTCACCGCCGCCGAACGGCCTGTCATCGACCATTCGGTGTTTGTCAGTCGTAAATTCACGTATGTCGTGAATATTTATATCGACAATACCGGCCAACTTCGCACGCCGTATAATTCCAAAATCAAAGACCTGTCCAAAAAATTCCGGAAAAATTGTTAAAACGTCAATTTTCATTTTGGATCTCGGCCGCTTTCGATCCAAGATCTAAAACTCGAGCAATCCCGCGGGCGGATCGACGCGGATCAGCTTGTTTTCGATATCTACGTCGCTGCAGATCGATTCCGCGAATGGTATAAGATATTCTCGCGTTCCGTCAACGACTACCAGGATCTCCGTACCGCCCGTCCGCATCACTTCACGGACCGTGCCGAGCTTTTCTCCCTCGACCGTCTCGACAACGCTGCCGGCTAGTTCCCAGTCAAAGAATTCCCCTTCATCGAGCTTCACCGCGTCCGATTCCGGAATGCAGATCTCGGCATTTCGAAGCTCCTCCGCCGATTCAATTGAATCGATGCCGGCAAATTTGAAGATGATCCGATTCTGCTGAAACCGAAAGTTCTCGATCTGTAGCGGCTGCCTGCGCCCGTCTTCAAATACTGCGGTGATCTCTTCCAACGACTCGAACCTATCGGGAAAATCTGTCAGGACTTCCGCGACGACCTCGCCGCGCAAGCCCCGTCCTTTGACGATCTTCGCAATGGCGACGAGCTCTTCCATCGATCACACGGGCAAACGGCAGTTAGTCCTCGATCAGGTCGAGATGGAAACGCTTGCCCTGTTTCTGTCCTGCGTAATAAAGAAGGCTGCGGATCGCTTTGACCGTGCGCCCTTCGCGCCCGATCACACGGCCGAAATCGTCGCTTGCAACGCGCACCTCGATCCGAACGGTCCCGCCATCGGAATTTTCCGACACGTCCACCGAATCAGGGTTCGCGACCAGCGCTTTTATGACCTTTTCGACTGCTTCCTTCATTATTCGAGTCCTTCTAGTCAGTTTGGCCGAGCTTGTCGGTCGAATCTCTCCGGGCCATCTAGATCTTCGCAGCCTGTCCGGTCAGCGCATGACGTTCGAACAAGTTCGAACATGACACACGTGACCCGATAGACTCGGCCGGCTCGATAGATTAATTCGCCTCGACGACTTCCTGCACCGGATTGTTCTTAATCAAGCTGGCAACCGTTTCGGTGGGCTTAGCGCCGACGCCGATCCAATACTGGATGCGGTCGTGATTGAGCTTTACCTCAGCCGGATTGACCATCGGATTATAAGTGCCGACATTCTCAAGATACTTACCGTCGCGCTTCGAACGCTTTTCCTTTACAACCAAGCGATAGAAGGGCTTGCCCTTCGTGCCTATCCTCATCAAACTAATTGCTAACATAATCTGTATTGTTCGTTGGCCGGCAGGTCATTATTACACTTTCCGCCGCCCGCCTTTTATCTCTTTTTCTTGTGTCTCTTTTTCTTTCGGATCTTACCTGATCCCGCATTCCCCGAATCAATATCGTCATCGCCGGCCCCGAGCATTCCGGCTAGGCCGCCATTCATCCCGCCGCCCAGCATACCGCCGAGCCCGCCTGCAAGGCCGCCCATCATCTTCTTGCCCAGCCCGCCAAGCAATCCGCCCCGGTTCATCTGGGCCATCATCTTTTTCATCTGCTCATACTGACGCAGAAGCTGGTTCACCTCAGCGATCGTCGAACCGGAGCCCTTCGCAATGCGCGTTTTACGGCTCGCATCGATCGTTTTTATACCTTGGCGTTCCTGTTTTGTCATCGAATCGATGATCGCTTCGGTCCGCTTCATTTGAACGTCGACCTCAGCCGATTGCTCGTCCGAAAGCTGGATGCCGCCGGTAAGCTGTTCCGGAAGCATTTTCATCAACTTCGACATTGACCCGAGCTTTTTGAATTGCCCTAGCTGGCCGCGAAAATCTTCGAGCGTAAACTGATTACGCGTCATTTTCTCGAGCTGGGCCTTAGCCTCGTCTTCGTCGATCTTGCCCTGGACCTCTTCGATCAGGGTCAGGACATCGCCCATACCGAGGATCCGCTGAGCGATACGATCGGGATAGAACGGTTCGATCGCGTCGTACTTTTCGCCGACACCGACAAATTTAACCGGCTGTCCGATAACCTGCTTGATCGACAGTGCCGCGCCGCCGCGAGCATCGCCGTCCATCTTTGTCAGGACTACGCCCGTTATTCCTACGCGCTCGTGAAAAACTTCTGCAGAACGGACCGCGTCCTGTCCGGTCATCGCATCGGCGACGAAAAGAACTTCGATCGGCTTGACCTCTGCCTTGATCTGCTCGAGCTCGTTCATCAGCTCGTCGTCTATATGCAGACGGCCAGCCGTATCGATCATCAGGGTATCAAACCCCATCTCCTGCGCGTGCTTCATGGCACCGCGCACGAGCGTCATCGGATCGTTCGTTTCCTTGTTCTGATAGACAGCCTGCCCCACCGCTCCGCCGACAACCCGCAGCTGTTCGCGTGCCGCCGGTCTGTAGACGTCGACCGAAACCAACAGCGGTTTGCGCTCCTGATTAGCGGCCAGCCATTTGGCGATCTTTCCCGTCGAGGTCGTCTTACCCGAACCCTGCAGGCCGACGATCATTACAACGTTCGGGATCTGCTTCGTAAACACCAGCCGCGAAGACGTCCCGCCCATCAACTCCTGCAGCGATTCATAGACGATCTTTACGACCTGTTCGTGCGGGTTAAGGCCTTGCCATACTTCCTGGCCCTCAGCCTTTGCCCGGATCGATTCGACAAAATCTTTTGCGACCTTGTAGTTAACGTCCGCTTCGAGCAGGGCCATTCGGATCTCACGAAGAGCGGCATCGACGTGCTCGGGCGTCAATTTGCCCTGCCCACGCAGATTTTTCAGCGTTTTCTTCAGCTTATCCGACAGCGATTCGAACATATAGACACACTTCGGCTACAAGAGTCGAAACTATAAATATTAGCTGTTCACTTCCGAAGTGTCAAGAAAGACGGGCTTCTGGTGGGACGGCCGCTAACTCTCGAACAAAGAATAGATCACTGTATCATTTTAAGTCACTTGTTCCGCCCGATTTTCGAGCGATCCCTCCAACTTTTTCTACCCGTTCAAGTTATCGAATTTAGAAAAACATCAGGAACGGATATTGCAGTTTATAAGTGCTTTTCAAATCGGTGTACTTAAACGTTACATCGCTATTTTTGTGTGAGAAGACAGGAGGAAATATGTCAATCAAATCTTTAACCGTAATAGTAGCGGCCTTTGTTGCGGCTGCGGCATCTGCTGCATGCGGAACCACGGCCAATACTAATTCGAACATGAATGCGAACATGCGCTCAAACATGAACGCCAATGCCAATACCATAGTCGTCGTCAACAGCAATACGAACAGTATGTCGAACGCTAACCGCTGGCATGGCAACATTACTCGTGAGGAATATGAAAGAAATCGTGCCGATTATGAAAAAGAAAAAGGCAGCAGCACCATCGGCCAAGGTGCAAACGATATGTGGCTTTGGGTGAAAACGCGTGCGTCGCTGATGTCGGCCGACGACCTGCGTGAATCAACGATAAACGTCGATGTCGTTAACGACGTCGTTACGCTCAAGGGAACCGTCGAAACGGCTGCTCAAAAAGCTTCTGCTGAAAGGATCGCCAAAGAGATCGATGGCGTTAAAAGCGTGAAGAATGAGCTGAGAGTACAGCCGAACGATTCGATGACGAATCAAATGACCGGCAGCAATTCAGCAAATTCGAATTCCAATGCTAATCGCCGTTAAAGCTGACGGCTCGAATCAAATGGAGAGGCGGGTTTACTTAAAGCCCGCCTTTTGTTTGCTCCAACACCCGACCTATTGCGGCCTCAACCAATTCGACCGAAACGTTCAAAATACACCGCGGCTCGCCAAATTCCCTGCACTCGTAGCCCGGACATGGTTGGCATGGCAGGGGTTCGTAAACTATCTCATTCGGCGCCTCGGTCCACGGCCGCCAGTGATGGATATTGGACGACCCGAAGACCACAACCGACGGCGTGTTAACGGCCGCTGCTATATGTGCTATTCCTGAATCGTTGCCGACGAACAATTTTGCACGCGAGGCGAGAGCTGTGATCTCCGGAAGCGAGAGGTCATCAAACGTTATGACCGGCACGCTTGACCCGGCGACCAGACGATCGAGCACGTCTCGTTCGCGCTGTGTCGCGACAGCGACAGTTTCGAGCCCCCAATTAGCGCCCAATTCTGCGATGCGGGCAAAATTCTCAACGGCCCAGGTCTTTGTGGCGAATGCGGCCGCAGGGTGGATCAATGCAAATCGTTCCGGAACGCGTCCAAATCGCGAGCGAAATTTCGCCGTGAGGGATTCATCGGCGGTCTTACTGACATCGAGCCGCGTCCGCTGTTTTGGATGGAAGGGTACCGATACAAACCCGAGCAGTGCGAGCTGCTGTTCGACCGAATGAGTATATTTCTTCTTCCAGAAATCTGAGGCCGACGACAGCAAGTGATTATAAAGAAAGGAATACTGATATTCGCTGTATCCTACGCGGTGCGCCGCGCCGCTGGCCGCAGCAAAGAAAGTTCCAGTCGTCCCGCCGTGCAGATTAAATACGACGTCGTAACGCCGTTGGCGGATGTCCATCGCGGTCTTTAGCCGCGGCAGGGCTCCTTTTTCAAGGCTGATGACGTTATCTACAAGGTTTGAATCAGCCAAGAGCGGCGCGACCCAATCCTCTAGAAGCACGTCTATCTCTGCGTCCGGCAGAAAATCTTTCAGCTCAGCTAATGTGGGCGTAGACAACACCGTATCGCCGATCGATCGAAGGCGTATGACCAACACGCGGCGTACCGATTTCCAGTCAATTGAGTTCATTGCCTGTGGAGTCAAAGCTCAGAGTCGATCGAGTCTTGTGATTCGCGGCTCTTTATGCTCAACCGACTCGACAGACTCTTTAAACCAAATAGAACCCCCAGACCCAAAAGATCATGGTTTCTCAACCGTCGCCTCATCGATCAGCATTACGGGTATTTCGTCGCGTATTGGATAAACCAGCGAGCATTCGGGATTGGTGCATTTTAGCCCGCTGCCATCGGGCTTCTGCTCGACCTTCGATTTGCATTTCGGGCAGCGTAGTATTTCTAAAAGTTCGGGACTAATTGCCATTATTTTAAGCTCCGGATATTACGATATTATCATATCTTGCCACAGCAAAAGGGCAAGCGACGCGCGCCTGCCCTTCTCGTCAAAACGGTATAATATTATGCTTCGGCCGCCGTCTTCGAGCCGCATTCCGGACAGAATTTCGCACCGGGAGCAAGCTCCGCCTGACAGTTCGAGCATTTTGCCTTTTCTTGGCTTGAACCGCACTCCGAACAGAATTTCGCGCCTTCCCGAAGCTCTGCCCCGCATTTGACGCACGGCACCTTTTCGGCTTGCATTTTGCCGCCGCAATCGGCACAGAACTTAGCGCTCGCGACGTTTTGCTTTCCGCAATTAGGACATGCGGACGTCGCGGGCTGACCGCCGCCCTGACCGCCCTGCGGGCCGGCGCCGAACGCATTCGCCATCTGTCCGCCTACCGCAAATCCTGCTCCGAGCCCGGCGCCTAAACCAGCACCGCCTCCTTCGTTCTGAGCGGCATCGCGAAGAGCATCGGCCGCCTGAAACTGCATATATTTCTGAGCGTCGCCAAGCGCACCCATTGATGCCCGCTTGTCCATCGCCGCTTCGACTTCGGGCGGAAGGCTGATGTTCTCGACGTAGAATTTAGTGACCTCGAGCCCGTAGGAGCTGAAATCGCCGTTGATCTTGCCGCGAATGGCATCACCGAGTTCTTTATATTGGGCAGCAAGATCGAGCGCCGGAATCTTCATTTCGCCAAGGGCATCGGAAAACTCGGTCACGATCGCACGTTTAAGTTGGCCGTCGATGTCCTCGGTCTGAAAATGGGCATTGGTTCCCGCGACCTCTTTGATGAATTCGCTCGGGTTCACGACCCGCAGGCTGTACGCGCCGAATGCACGCAGACGTACGATGCCGAAATCCGAATCGCGCAGCATGATCGGGTTTGAAGTGCCCCATTTCAGGTCCGTGAATTGTTTGGTGTTGACAAAGTAAACTTCCGATTTGAAAGGAGAATTGAATCCGTATTTCCATGCACCGAGTTTCGAAAGAATAGGCGTGTTTCCGCCGTCGATCGTATAACGTCCAGGCGTGAAAACATCTGCGACCTGTCCTTCGTATACAAAGACCGCCGCTTGCGATTCTCTTACGATCAGTTGCGCGTCGTTCTTGATCTCCTGTCCGGCAACGGGAAATCGGTACAGCAGCGTGTCCTTCGAATCATCAAGCCATTCAATGACCTCGATGAACTGGTTCATCGCCGCCTCTTTTACCTTGTCGAAAATACTCATTATGTTCGGATCTCCTTCTGATTTTCTTAACGATAGATTATCACAGAAAGTTTCCGAATTTGAAAGATTTAAGGTGCTTGGGACGGGTCTATGGAAGGTTCGGGATGATGCTTTACAAGTCTCGTCTTTTCAAGCAGTAACAGAAACGTGATCATCAATATACCGCCTGCCGCATCCAGCAAAACGTCCCATCCCGATCCGGTCCGTGCGGTATTGAAGCTTTGATTGAACTCGTCGATCGACGCTACAGACAACACGATAACCAGAGGTATAAGAAATCGTCCGCGACGGAGTGTATCATGCGTTGCGGCGGCAAGGGCTCTGTAAGCCAGAAACGCCAGCAGCGCGTATTCGGTCAAGTGAGCAGATTTGCGAATGTAGCCGTGTATAACCCGCAGCGTTTCGTCAGAGGCGGAAGGAAACAAAAACTCCAGCAGCGGCCTGATAAATCGCGAAGTCTCGGACATCGATCCGGTACTGCTCGACAGCAGAAAGATCACCCCGACCCATAAAACAAGAGGCGCGTAACGTATAAAACGCCCGCGCCAAATGCTACTTGAATAATCGTTTGACATTCAATGGAAGCGGCAAAATGCGGTGGTTGAAACCGCGGCCGCTTGCCGTTGTTAGAGCGCTGCCGCGCCCGATACGACTTCGATGATCTCCTTGGTGATCGCTGCCTGACGTATGCGGTTCATGTTCAGCGTCAGTGTATCGATCAGCTCGCCCGCGTTCTTCGACGCGGAGTCCATTGCGGTCATTCTTGAACCCTGTTCCGAAGCGACTGATTCAAGCATTCCCTTATAGATCTGCGTTTCGACCTGTTTCGGGAGCAGCTTTCCGAAGATCTCCGGCGCCGGCTGTTCGTAAATATATTCCGCCGGCGCTGCCGTGCCGTCTTCGTTGCCATCGGCCGTACGGGCGATGGGAAGCAGCTGCTCGATCATCGGCTTTTGCGAGAGGACCGTGCGAAATTCCGTGAAAACGAGGAAAACCTTGTCGATCGATTCATCCTCGGTAAACGTCTTGATGACATTCTGTGCGATACGAACTGCGTCCTCGTGATTGACGCTTCCCGTTCCGGTCAAACCGACGTATTCTTCGGCAAACTTCACATCTCTGCGTTTGAAGAAATCGCGGCCTTTTCGCCCAACCGGGATCATCTCCGCAGATTTACCTTCGTTCTCCTTCATGAACGCCTGCGTCGCCTTGATAACGTTCGCGTTGAATGCGCCGGCGAGTCCTTTGTCGGCGCTGACGAGCACGATTAGGTACTTCTCGTCGCCGCGTTCGTCTAGCAGCGGATGCGAAAAATCATCGGAGACCTTCGCGCTTAACCCGCCCAGAACGTCGGACATTTTCGTCGCAAAAGGACGCGAAGAGGTCACGCGGTCCTGTGCCCGCTTCAATTTCGCCGCAGCCACCATCTTCATTGCCTTGGTGATCTGCTGCGTGTTTTTCACCGACTTGATGCGTCGGCGCATGTCTAACAAACTAGCCATATAAGAATTCAGAACTTAGATTTCGAATTGCGGACCGAAAACCCTATCCCGGATCCGCATTTCGAGATCCAAAGTTGTTATGCCGCAGCGGTCTTTGCCGCTTCCCAGCGTGTCGCCTTGAAATCTTCAACGGCCTCGCGCATTTTAGCCTTGAGGTCGTCATCGATGTTCTTCTTGTCACGCAGAGTCTCCATCACGGAAGGATGCGAGCTCTCCACAAATGCCAGAATTTCCGATTCGAACCGGCGGATGTCTTCCACTGCGACGTCGTCGGCAAGGCCGTTCGTGACCGACCAGATCACGAAGACCTGTTTTTCGACCGGCATCGGCTGATATTGGCCCTGCTTCAGGACCTCGGTCAGGCGGCGCCCGCGTTCGAGCTGTGCCTGCGTCGATTTATCGAGGTCTGAACCAAACTGTGCGAAGGCCGCGAGTTCGCGGAACTGTGCAAGCTCGATACGCAGCGTGCCCGCGACCTGTTTCATCGCCTTGATCTGCGCCGAACCGCCCACGCGGGAAACCGAGTTACCTACGTTGATGGCCGGACGAACGCCCGAGTTGAACAGGTCGGATTCAAGGAAGATCTGTCCGTCGGTGATCGAAATAACGTTCGTCGGAATATATGCCGAAATATCGCCGGCCTGCGTTTCAATGATCGGCAGGCTCGTCAGCGATCCGCCGCCGCGTGCGTCCGACATTTTTGCCGCGCGTTCGAGCAGGCGGGAGTGGAGATAGAAACCGTCGCCCGGATACGCTTCGCGGCCCGGCGGGCGGCGGAGCAGCAGCGAGATCTCGCGGTAGGCAGCGGCCTGCTTCGACAGATCGTCATAGATCGTCAGTGCATGACGGCCGTTGTCACGGAAATACTCGCCCATAGCAACGCCCGAATACGGAGCAAGATACTGCATCGCCGCCGGGTCCGAAGCCGTAGCCGAAACGATGATCGTATAGTCCATCGCTCCGAACTCTTCGAGCTTCTGGCGAACCTGTGCGACCGTCGATTGTTTCTGCCCGATCGCGACGTAGATACAAATAACGTCTTTTCCTTTCTGGTTGATGATCGTTTCGATCGCGACCGCCGTTTTTCCGGTCTGCCGGTCACCAATGATCAGTTCGCGCTGTCCGCGGCCGATCGGCACCATCGCGTCGATAGCCTTCAAACCTGTCTGCAGCGGTTCTTTTACCGGCTGGCGGTCGATAATTCCCGGAGCAATTCGCTCGACCGGATAGAACGTGTCCGTAACAATATCTCCGGCTTCGTCGATCGGGTTTCCGAGAGCGTCGACGACGCGGCCGATCAAAGCGTTGCCCACCGGGACGCTCATGATCCTGCGAGTGCGTTTAGCTTCGTCGCCTTCTTTGATCTTCTGGAAATCGCCGAAAAGCACACATCCGACCTTGTCTTCCTCAAGGTTCAGCGCCAGGCCGCGGACGTCATGCGGAAATTCGAGCAGCTCGCCCGCCATTACTTTCTCAAGGCCGTAAATTTCAGCGATGCCGTCACCGACCTTGATCACGGTTCCGATCTCGTCAACGGTCATGCTCGTATCGAAATTTTCGATCTGCGCCCGGATGATCTCGTTGATCTCGTTTGCTTTAATTGCTTCCATATTTTTGTTCGTTGATCGTTAACGGTTGTTCGTTGTTCGCATGGCTGTCTGCCGCGGCGAACAACGATCTACGAACTACGATCCAATAAGTTCTTGTTTAAGATTCTCTAACTGTGTTTTTACGGAGCCGTCATACACGGTCGACCCGATCCGGGTGACGACGCCGCCGATAAGCTGTTCGTTAATATCAAACCTTAGGTTGACCTTTTTACCGGTCAATTTTTCTAAGCCTGCGCGCAATTCGCTGCGTTCGCCTTCCGGCAGTTCGCGGGCGGACGTGATCTGTGCCGTCACGACACCGCTCCGCTCTTCCAGTTCCGCTGCAAAACGCTCGTTTATTTCAGCAAGCTCCGTCAGGCGCCCGTTCCTGAGCAAAATGCGAAGGAAGTTTGCCGTGGTCTTCGACGGTCGCGCCTTAGCCAGAAGGCTTTCCAGGACCTTTATCTTATTATCGTGCGTGATCGCGGGGTTGGCGATCGCAGTGTGAAGATCTTCGTTCCCGTCGATCATCTGTTCCCACTGCTTCAATTCGCTTCTTACGATCTCGGTTTCGCCGCTTTTCAAAACGACGTCGGTTAGTGCTGCTGCGTACCGGCGTGCGATCGTTTCGATACTCATATTAATTCAAGCCTCCGATCGCATCGATGCTGGCTTTTACAAGCCGCGAATCTTTGTTCGCGTCCATCGCCGCTTTAATCTTCGCTTCTGCACGTCGAACGCTTTCTTCCGCCGAAATGCGGCGAAGTTCTGCCTTTGCCACCTGCGCCATGCGCCCGATCTCTGCCTCGGCCTGTTCGCGAAGCCTCTGCACTTCCGCCTCGGTCTGTCGTGTGATCCGTTCCTTCTCGGATTCCGCTTCGGCAGAAGCCCGCTTAAGTACTTCCGAACGCTCCGATTCGAGCTGCGTCAGCTTTGCTTCTGTTGACGCAAGTTTCGCAAGTGCGGCCTGTTTCTCTTCTTCTGCCCTTATCAGTTCTGCGCGGATCGATTCGCGTTTCGCCTTGAACGCGGCGGTCAGAGGCTTTTTCAGAAGATAGGTCAGTATCCCGACAAAGATGGCAAGATTGAAAAACTTCCAGAGCTCAAAACCCGGAATATTGAGCCATTCGTTATAGAACTTCAGAAAACCGCTCTCCGAACCGGAACCTCCGGCGGCCAGCATTACTGTGATTAAAATTAGGTCCGACATATCTGAACCGAGGTCCCCGCTATTTCCTGCGGGCCCGTTTCCTTATACCTTCAAAATACTTTGGGTGATCTTATCCGCGATGGCATCGGCTTCCTGTTCGATGGCCGCACGGGCGTCCGCCGCCTGACGTTCTAGCTCTTGCTTTTCAGCCATAACTTTCGTCGAGACTTCTTCCCGAACGCTGCCGAGCTTCTGTTCTCTGGCTGAATTCGCTGCGGCCTGCTCCCTTTCTATCATTTGGTATCCCTGCGTACGGGCATCCAGCATTGCCTTGCCGTAGGCCGCTTCCTTCTCGTTGACTTGGGCAAGGATCGAACCAGCTTCGCCGGCGCCGCCTGTACGGCTCTCGCGCGACTGGATTATTCGATTTATCGGTTTGAAAAGGGTGCGGTTAAGGATCCAGATCATCACCAAAATGATGGCAATGTGCACGAGCAGTGTGCCATCCGGAATCAGCTGGATCGATTCTTGAAAGGCCAGCAAAAACATAAACTTTATTAAACTAATGTATTAAAATAACTGAGCAAAAATCGCTCGATACTCAAAAGATATAAGGTTATCACGCGCGATTTTGGCGGTCAAGCGAGCAACAGCAGCCCAATTCCCAGTAAAAATCGGCAAACCAAGCGGTTTTAGTTGTTCCATTCGGCGCCCGATATTGCGATAATTGAGCTTAATGCTACAGCAGTTCTTGGAAGGCTTCAGATGGCTGTTGGGCGGCGGTGAGGAGTATCGTCAACTTACGGTCGTTCAGGTGATCACCAGAACGATCATTATCTACCTGATCGCGCTCGTGATCATCCGTGTCGGCAAACGCCGATTCATGGGCAACTACTCATCATTCGATATCCTGCTTGGGTTCATACTCGGCTCGATCATGGCGCGCGGGATCACCGGCGCGATGACGTTCATTGACATGATCGTTGTGGTCCTGGTGCTGATGGCGATGCACTGGGTAATCGCCACTATCTCCTTTTACTGGAAGGGGTTCAGCAAGATTGTCGAAAACGAGCCGCGCAAGCTGGTAATTGATGGAGAACTTCAGGAAGACGCGATGCAGGACAGCAAGATCGGCAGAAACGACCTTCATCAGGCGATGCGGGAAAAAGGAAAGGTCGAGTCGGAGAAGGAGGTAAAATCTGCTTACCTCGAAAATGACGGCACCATTACCATTATCCCGAAAAAGCAGGAACCCCAAGTGCTCGATATAAACGTTGAGGAAGGTGTGCAGACCGTACGAATTATTTTGGGTGATTAACGCCCTGCACTCTCACGACATCGGCCGGATATGCTAGAGTTTTCCAAGCCTATATGCCCGATTCCGACGGATCAATAAAAATTCGAGCGCCGCGAAATCGCACGATCGGACTTTCCGAAAGCGAGGCAGCGGCGTATCGCGAGCAGCTGCTGTTTTTCGATGACAAGAACGACCTGAGCGGCGTCCGCGATAGGATGATCTGCGGAGATGCCTTTTCGGTACTGAAAATACTTCCCGAAAGTACTTTCGACCTGCTGTTCGCCGACCCGCCGTATAACCTGACGAAGAATTTCGGGACCGAAAAGTTTAGACAGACATCGCTCGATGAATACGAAGACTGGCTCGACTCCTGGCTCAGTCTTTGCGTCTCGCTTCTCAAACCGAAGGCATCGGTCTATATCTGCGGCGACTGGCGTTCGTCAGCCGCCATCCAGCGCGTCGGGATGCGGCATTTCCAGCTTCGCAGCCGAATCACATGGGAACGCGAAAAGGGCCGCGGTGCACGTGCGAATTGGAAGAACGCCGCCGAAGACATCTGGTTCTTTACGGTTTCGGATGAATACACCTTCAATCTCGACGCGGTGAAACAGCGTCGCCGCGTCATCGCGCCTTATCGCGTGAATGGCAGGCCAAAAGATTGGACCGATTCCGCGGAAGGCAAGTTCCGGGACACGCATCCGTCAAACATTTGGACCGACATAAGTGTCCCTTTTTGGTCGATGCCCGAAAACACCGACCATCCGACACAAAAGCCGGAAAAATTGCTTGCAAAGATAATACTTGCAAGCACGAACGAGGGGAATCTCATCCTGGATCCTTTCGCCGGCAGCGGAACGACCGCCGTCACGGCGCGAAAGCTCGGCCGCAGTTTCGTGGCGATCGAATCGGACGAAACCTACTGCCTGCTCGCTCAAAAGCGGTTGGGCCTCGCAGCAAACGATACGACGATCCAGGGATTTTCCGATGGCGTCTTTTGGGAAAGGAATTCCGGCCGGAACCGGGAGCCGTGATCAGGGAAGGCGATGCAGTTACCCTACCAATGCTCTCTGTGGTAAAAATTACAATAATGAAGATCGCAACCTGGAACGTGAACTCCATCAATATCCGTCTGGAACAACTACTTAACTGGCTGGCCGAAAATGACCCGGACGTCGTCTGCCTGCAGGAGACGAAATGCGTCGACGAGAACTTTCCGTACCAGCCGATATTCGATGCCGGTTACCACACGGCCTTTTATGGCCAAAAATCCTATAATGGCGTCGCGATTCTTTCCAAACACGACATCGACGACGTACAGAAGAATTTCCCCGATGACGATGACGAAGCCCCAAAACGCCTGATCGCCGCAACGATCAAAGGCGTTCGCATCGTCAACACCTATATCCCGAACGGCACTGAGCTCGGAACAGATAAATTCACGTTCAAGCTCGAATGGCTGCAACGCCTTCGCCGATACTTTGACGACACGTGCGACAAGAACAGCGATGTTTTATTGTGCGGCGATTTCAACGTCGCGCCGGATGAACGCGATGTTTGGAGCGTGCCTGCCTGGGAAGGCAAGCTGCACTTCACTAAAACGGAACGCGCCGCCATCCACTACGTCAAACAGTGGGGATTCGTGGATGTATTCAGAAAAGTGAACGGAGACCTGCAGGAATTCTCCTGGTGGAACTACCGCGAAGGCGCATGGCAGCGCAACCGTGGACTCCGCATCGATCATATCTGGACGTCCGAATCGCTCGCCGAAAAATGCACCGCAGCTTGGATCGACAAAGCCCCACGCGCACTTGAACGCCCGTCCGACCACGCGCCCGTCGTCGCGGAATTCCAACTCTGATCCGTCATTATCGAAACACCCGCCCAAACGAAAAGTAAAACCTGCCGCGGCCGTTCTCGTTGATGCTGGTTCCGATGAACACGGGCCCAACCGGCGTTTCGAGTATCGCGCCGACGGAAGCGCTCTGGCGGTAATTCGCGTTGCCGAGTCGTTCGTAGGCGCTGCCGCCTTCGTACCACGCGCCGACGTAGGCCTTGCCGCCGAGAAATGAGGGAAAGAATTCCGGATTGTGAAGGATTCCCAACCCGGCCTGTACGTAGTTGCTGGCGCGAAATTCGTCGTACCCATAACCGCCGAGTCTGAACGGCCCGCCCAGCGTGAACTGCTGAAGCAGCGGAGCCGTCCTTCCAAAGCTTGTGCCCGCGCCGCCGAACGCGATCATCAGGTTCCGTTCGCTTACCGGCCGGAAATAAAAGTTTCTGGTTTCAAACTGTCCGATCCGTCGTTGCTCGCCAGCGCTGTCGAAATAATAATTCAGCGTATTTCTGGACATTAGACCGTTATTCGGAACTTGTGCACGGTCGAGCCCATCATAAGTCCATTTTAAATTTGCCGCGCTGAACCCGCCCCTGAAATTGGGCAGCAGCGGATCGCCTATGCGCCGCTCAACGCTCTGGTACCCGATCGTATAGCCGACCCGCATCTCACTTCGCGGATTGAACGAATACCCGACATCGAATCCAGCCTGGATATTGTCACCAATATATTCCGCAAGCCTTTCCCCACCCGCGAATAGGTTTATCCGCTTGCGTTCGTACTGCGCCCGCGGGGCGATAAAGAATTTAGTCCGCCCGAGCGGCCGGTAATACTCGCTCGCCAGCAGTGTATTAGACCCAACGACGAGGTCGTTCCGCCATTCGGCACCGTAGCGGCCAATGTCAAAGATCGTCAGCCGCCCAAGAAAATTGAAATTTACGTTGTCGGCTTCGACGCTGTTGACATCCACGCCAACCTCCAGGCGCGTCGGTTTCGTTGGTCTTGTGACCGGTTCGTTCGTCCGGATCAATAGGCCGGTGCCGCCGCCGCGTACCGTAAGGTCGTAGTCCAGAGATTCGAAACGGCCCGTACCGGTGAGTTCGGACAGGTCTTTCGCGAGTTCGTCCTGCTTTTCGGCTGTTAGCGGCTCACCAATATATTTGTCGTCCAGCTTTTCCTCGATCGTGCGGACAGCATCGCGATTGGTGCCGTCAACCGCCAGGAAGTCCGGTACGGGCGGCGTATCGGGCCGCCGGCGTGCGCGTCGCTCCGCCAGGTGCTGCTGCCATGCCGCTTCGTCCAGCGACAAACCCTTTAACAAAGCCGCGTTCTTCTCCGCGCCGTCGTATCCGAGCTTTATGATCTCTTTGTAACTGCCAAAATCCGCCGAAGAATAGGTACCAAGGTCAGGGGCGATGATCAGATTCGCCTGCATCAGGCTGCGCCGCGAGTTTTCCGCGGACGCGATATTGATAGTTTGAAACAGAATTCCCAACAGGCTTTCCAACGCCTTGCGATCGGCGAGCTGCGTTTCGATATTTACTACGAGAAGGATATCCGCACCCATCGCCTTTACGACATCGGTCGGGATGTTATTGACCAGGCCGCCGTCGGAGAGGATCTTGCCGTCAATCTGGATCGGAGCAAAAACTCCCGGGATCGCCATTGTCGCCCGCAGCGAACGCGACAGCGAACCGTTGCCGAGCGTGACCGAGTTCCCCTCGACCATATCGGTCGCGACCGCGCGGAACGGGATCGGCATTGCGTCGAAATCGCCGACGGTCGCATACGGCAGCGTCAGCCTGTCCAGCAGCAATCCGATCTCGTGACCGGAATTTAGGGCGTTCGGGAGTTTCAGGTCGTTGAATCGGCCTTTCAGGATTACGGGTGCGGGAATGTTGCGCCTATCTTCCTTTCTGCGGAAAGATAGGTCTTCGAACGAAGTATTGGGCTGCAAAAGCTTTGACCAATCCAGCGTTCCGATGAGCGCTTCCATCTCATCCGGCGTGTATCCCATCGAATACAGTGCCCCGGCAAGCGCTCCCATGCTGGCACCGCCGACATAATCGACAGGAACACGGTGTTCCTCCAGCACGCGCAGGACGCCAACGTGCGCAAACCCTCGCGCTCCGCCGCCGCTGAGGACTAAGCCAACGGTCGGCCGTCGCTTCTCAGACGACTGTCCCGCCGCCGGTGCTGCTTGCCCAACGGTAAACACAGCAGCCAAAAACAATATCAGCAAGCGAATTATCATAAGGCCGGCATTCGGCGAAAGCCCATAAAATACACCGTCCGATCGCCGGCCATTCCCCTGCGCCCGCGGAGCGAACCCGGCCTATTTTTTACTGGCGATCTGCTTCGCCCAATCGACCAGATTATGCAGCAGCTGCCCGATAAGTTCTTTGGTCGTGTCGTCCGTAAGGTTGCCTTGATCGTCGAAGGAATTCATGCAATTTCCTATCATGACCTCCGGCCGGTTTATTGGGAACATGTTCAGGAACACCATCGACTGTCGCAGGTGATACTGCGCACGCGCCGTAGCGATAGAGCTGATCGAAGCACCCATGATCGCCGCCGGTTTGCCTTCCCAGGCACTGTCGCCGTAAGGCCGCGAAGCCCAGTCGATCGCGTTCTTCAGAACCCCCGGGATCGAATAATTATACTCTGGCGTAACGAACAATATAGCGTCCGCTTCGCGCACCTTTCTTTTTAACTCCGCGACCCGCTCGGGCGGATTTTGCTCCTCGTCCTGATTGAATCCCGGTATTCCGTCCAATTCAAATATTTCGATCTCCGCGCCTTCCGGTACGAGCTTCGTCGCCGCGCGCAGCGCCGAACGGTTATATGATTCCTTTCTTAGGCTTCCCGCTACCCCGAGTATTCTGAATTTATCTGCCATTTCATCCCCCAGTCACGTAAATTTTCTCAGGCCGTAATTGTTGACGCCATTGAATTAAAAAATTGTATTACAATCCGGCGGATAAGTTAACAACTTTCGCGCTTTAACCGAGCCGAACGGCCGTCATTGAAATAGAACCCCCATCGAATCCCTCAGCCGGAAACGATACAGCGTCGCCCTCATCGCCGGCTCCTAATACATACAGCAGCGGCAGGTAATGATCCGGGGTCGGCGCCGACAGAAGCGCATCGCGGCCCAGGCTTTCATAATTTACCAGCGGCTCATGGTTGCCCGCAGTGATCAATCCGCGTGCCTGGTCGTCGAATCGCTGCGCCCAATCGAAAGGCTCGACGCCGTGTTTGCCCCAGGCATAGGTGTGCAGGTTATGGACAATGTTTCCGCTGCCCATTATCAGATAGCCCTCATCGCGAAGCGGAGCGAGCCTACGCCCTATCTCGTAATGAAATGTAGGCGGCTGCGATTCGTCAATACTTAGCTGCACGACGGGTACGTCCGCCTCTGGATAAACATGGACCAGCACCGACCACGTGCCGTGGTCCAAACCCCACTGCCGGTCATCGGCGATCACTTCGGGCCCTAAGAGCTCCTGAACTCGCTGCGCAAGTTCGGCAGAACCCGGCGCCGGATACTGAACCTCGAACAGAGCCCTCGGAAATCCGCCAAAATCGTGGATCGTCCGAGGCGACTCCATCGCGGTCACCGCCACCGCCGGCATATACCAATGCGCCGAAACGCACAGGATCGCCTTTGGCCGCGGTAGGTCCGCCCCGATCTTGTTCCAAGCCTCCGTGTATTCGTTCTGTCCGATAGCGTTCATCGGATTTCCGTGTCCGAAAAAGACCGCGGGCATTCGTTCCATTTTGTTTCTCCTATAACTTGTTCAAAAACTCTCCGATAGTCCGCGCCTCCGGTTCTGCAGACTGCATTAAAAACCCCGCTGCGAAAAACAGGATCAATATGACCACAGCCGGGATCGCCGTCTTCCACAACGCGGTCCGAAGCCAAAACCGGCGCTCGATATTCTTCACGGGTTGATAAATGCTCGTTACGACCGCTGCGTCGATCAACAATTCTGCCATCAGCACCGGTGCTATATAAATAACGTACACGATCGCGCCGAGAATTATCGCAAGAATGACAAGCAGGATCACTATCACCCATCCATCGTCAAGGTCGAGATCGAACGAACCGAGCCCCGAAGATCCAATGCCGGAACCGCCGGAACCTCCACCAGATACGGACGCAAATGCGACCGGAGAAGGAGCCGGCACATCCGAATCGCTCCACGATCCACCTGCTCCCGCTCCGGCAAAATCACCGCCGCCGCCAAAGTCGAATTTGTCCGCCGCGCCGCCAACGCTTCCGGCGATATCAATATCCGGGATGAACAGGTCCGGTAGGCTGATAGAACCGATCGGATCGTCGCTCTGCAGCCACGCCCAGATCCGCAAAAGCAGCAAAAATGCTGCATAACCAAAAACGACATCCAGCGCGTACCGAACGGCCATCGATTCTGCACCGAGCAGCAGAAGCAGGAAATTAAAGAGGAATGCAAGCAAAGCTGTCAGGCCGAGAATGAGTGATAACTGAATGCGCGGCAGCGACAGCTTTCCGGCGATCTGTTCGACAACCTTCGATCGTGTCTCTAATATTCGGGCATTCGATCGTTTATCGCTCTTCCCGGCTCTTGCTCGCTTGTCTTTTTTCATTGGCTGTCAGCGCGGTTATTTAATGAGTTCTCTTATACGTTTCCAAAGCTGCGGCAGCATCAGCGAGGTCTTCAGCAACGAACCGGTGGCGAAATATTTTGCAAATCCTCGAAACGTCTTGACGGCTTCCGGCGAATAGGGCATCCACCACGCGTTCGGCAAAATCGGGAAGCGATTAACATGAATATGCTGCGGCTGTACCAACTCCATCAACCCCTCGCGGCCGTGCGTCCTGCCGCGGCCGCTGTTTTTAAAACCACCCCATGGCGTCTGGCCTATGCCGTGCGTGTATGAGACCTCGTTGACCGCGACGGTTCCTGCTTCGATCCTTTCTGCGACACGTCTGCCGCGTGCTATATTTCGGGTCCACACACTGGCTGTCAGGCCGAATTCCGAATCGTTCGCAAGCTCGATCGCCTCTTCCTCCGTTTTAAATGTCGCGATCGGCAGTGTCGGGCCGAAGGTCTCTTCCTGCATCGCACGCATTCTATTGTTAACACCGGTAATGACCGTCGGTTCGTAAAAGAGGCCCGCCAGATCCGGGTTTCGCCGCCCGCCGGTCAATATATTCGCACCTTCGCGGCGAAAGTCCTCGACATGTTCGTGCGTGATATTTAGCTGCCGTTCCGACGACATTGCACCGATCGAAACGTCTTCGCCGGTATTGCCCTGCTTCAGCCGCTTCGTCTTTTCAACGACTAGTAACGTGAATTCCTCGACGACGCTCTCATGCACATAGACACGTTCGACTCCTGAACACATTTGGCCCGAATTGCAGAATGCGCCCCATATTGCAGCCGCAGAAGCGATTTCCAGATCGGCGTCTTCGAGAATGATCATTGGATCCTTTCCGCCCAGTTCCAGCACGACCGACGTAAGATTCTTTGCCGCGGCTTCGGCGATCCTCTTGCCGGTCGCGACGCTGCCTGTGAACATTATTTTGTCAGGCGCGGCGTCAACCAAGGCAGCGCCCGTGCGTCCGTCGCCCGTGACCACCTGGACCAGTCCGTCAGGTGCCCCGGCCTTTCGAAAGATCTCCTCGATCTTTATCCCAACTAGCGGCGTTAGCTCCGATGGCTTAATAATTACGGAATTTCCGGCCAACAGCGCCATCGCGGCCTCGCCCAGCGGTATCGAGAATGGGTAATTCCATGCCGGTATTATCCCGACTACGCCGAGCGGATGATAGACAACCTTAGAAGAGCGCCCGAGCAGTTTAAAAAGCCCGATATCGATCTTTGCAGGCCGCAGCATCTTCTCTGTATGACGAGCAAAATACTGCATCAGATCGAGAACCGGTGCGATCTCGAGCGCGATCGCTTCGCCAAACGGCTTGCCGGATTCGGCGGAAATAAGCCGTGCAATGTCATCCATCTCCTTCAGGATCAAATCGCGCGCCGCCGTCACCAGATGTTTTCGTGTTGAAAAATCGGTATTTCGCCATTCCGCGAATGCCGATCTTGCACGCCGGACCGCACGGCGTACATCCGCTTCATCGGCTTGCGGAATACGTCCGATCTCTTCGCCCGTCGCCGGATTCTTCGAGATGATCTCGTCCGCAGCCGTCTCGATTGTGATGGCGCCGCTCATAGATTCGTATCATATAACGAGCCAACGGCCGCCGCAATAGCGGTTAATACCTATACTTATGGAATATTTACAGAGTTATAGATGAACTGCAGAAGATTTATCTTGACTAATGCCATACCAACGATTATTCTGTTTTGGGTGGAGAAATCCGAATGATTGACGAGATTGACAAACATATTCTGACCATTATTCAGAACGACGCTCGCACTTCGAACGCCGAGATCGCACGCCAGGTAGGCCTTGCACCCTCGGCCGTCCTCGAACGTGTACGAAAGCTCGAGGAACGCCAGGTCATCCGCGGATATCACACGGACATTGACCCGAAAGCTCTCGAGTATCCGCTGACGGCGTTCGTCGCCGTCCGCACAAGCGAATGCGGCGGTGTCGCCGAGCAGGAATTGGGAAAGATCCCCGAAGTTCTTGAGGTACATGACGTTGCCGGCGAGGACAGCTTCTGGCTAAAGGTCAGAACGAAGGACACCGAGTCTCTTGGCCGTCTGCTTCGGGAAAAGATAAAACCGATACCGAACGTACTTGGGACCCGGACGACCGTTGTGCTCGACACTTACAAGGAAACGACCGCTTTGCCAATTGAAAGGCATGAAAATGCGGAAGTTAACGGATCGAAAAAATAATTTGCATCGAGGTTTTTATGCAGGCAGTATCGAAGGTCGAATCAAAAAATAAGCTGTTGATCATGGTCCTGGCGTTCGCCGCCGTCTATCTGATCTGGGGCTCGACCTATCTCGGGATCAAATTTGCGATCGAGACTTTGCCGCCGTTTATAATGGCGGGATCGAGGTTCCTTGTCGCCGGCCTTATCCTATACATCACAGCCCGCTTCATGTCTGATTATGAGCGGCCGCGACGCGAACACTGGCGGACCAGCCTGATCGTTGGAACCCTCTTACTTATGGGCGGTAACGGACTGGTGGTTTTCGCTCAGCATTACATTTCATCCAGTATGGCGGCGCTGCTTATCGCCACCGAGCCGTTTTGGATCGTGATCCTAAGCTGGTTGTGGCTTAAGGGCGGCCGTCCCGGGATCCGGGCCGTTTTCGGCATAATTGTCGGATTTATCGGCGTTTCTC
>JAEZIT010000114.1 GCA_023436495.1 Acidobacteriota bacterium | reverse complement strand
GCTTAAGTCCAGCCACCACACTGCCGCGACCTGCAATGATTGCCATACACCGCACGATTCGATAATCGATAAATACTATACAAAGGCCTCGAATGGTTTCTGGCATTCGTATTATTTCACGACCGGTACATTTCACGAACCGATCCAAATAACCGAACGCAATCGAAAAGTTACCGAGCAGGCATGCCGATACTGTCATCAGACGATGGTCGAATCGATCACGGTCTCGGTCGGCAAGGAGCATTTCCAGGAGGTTTCCTGCATCAAATGTCACCGTTCGGTCGGCCACCAGCATTGAACGTCAACGAGGAACTGTTATGAGCGAGAACGAAAAGGTGAATAATGAACCCGAAGTAAACCGGACTCTGGCGGAGGAGCCCAAAAAGCGTGGAAGGCTTTACGGAGCAAAAGTAGTCGCGATCGTCGCGGTAGTTTCCTTCGTTGCCGCAATTCTGGGCGTCGCCCTGCTCACAAACATCTTCGAACGCAAACAGGAAGCCCGAAATCCTTTCTTCCGTGTGGTCGAACTCAACGACGATATTGACGACCCGGCCGTTTGGGGCAAGAATTTCCCGCTGCAGTATGACGGTTATATTCGGACGACAGACCAGGTCCGCACCCGCTATGGCGGCAGCGAGGCAACGCCGCGCACGCCCACCGACGCGGATCCGCGATCGGTTGTGGCGCAATCGCGGCTAGAGGAAGATCCCCGCCTGAAAACGATGTGGGACGGATATGCATTCGCAGTCGATTTTCGCGAGGAACGCGGGCACGCGTATATGCTCGACGACCAGACCTTTACGGAAAGGCAAAACGTCACCAAACAGCCGGGCACTTGCATTAACTGTCATGCTTCGGCATATACGGCCTACAAGCGACTTGGCGGCGGCGATATCGTCAAAGGATTCCAGGCCTTGAATCAGATGCCATACTTTGAGGCAAGAAAAGAGGTCAACCATCCGGTTGCCTGTATAGATTGTCATGATTCGCAGACAATGGCGCTCCGCGTCACGCGGCCAGCGTTTATGGAAGGCATCCGCGTCGCCAAGGCCGCACAGGGCATACAGAATTTTGACGTTAACCGCGACGCGACGCGTCAAGAAATGCGAGCCTATGTGTGCGGACAGTGCCACGTTGAATATTATTTCAAAGGCCCTGAAAAGACCCTTAATTATCCATGGGAAAAAGGCCTGAAGATCGAGAACATCATCGCCTATTACGATGAGGTGAAACATAAGGACTGGACTCATGCCCAGACAGGTGCCGACGTTCTGAAGGCACAACATCCCGAATTCGAGATGTACAATCAGGGCATTCACGCCCGTGCCGGGGTTTCATGCGCCGATTGCCATATGCCGTACGTTCGCGAAGGCGCCATGAAGATCAGCAATCATCACGTGCGCAGCCCGCTGCTTAGTATCAACCAGTCGTGTCAGACCTGCCATAAAGGCACTGAAGAGGAACTGAAGTTCCGCGTCGAAACCATTCAGGGCAGAACGCACAGCATGCGGAATATCGCGATGGATGCGCTGGTGCAGCTCATCGGAGACATCAAAGCAGCTCGCGACGCCGGTGCGACCGACGCCGACCTTGCCGCCGCCCGCGATTTTCAGCGAAAAGCGCAGTTCTATGTGGATTTCGTCGAAGCGGAAAATTCGATGGGCTTCCATGCCCCGGCGGAGGCTGTACGCATTCTGGGCGAATCGATCAATTTCTCGCGGCTCGGACAGGTCGCGCTTCGCGATGTGAGACGTTCCGTACAGACCGCGGCATTGCTGCCGCAACACTGATCGGACGGTAAACTTAAAGCGACCATTTCGCCGCGTCACGCGTCTAATCTCTTACCCAGCCTATTGGAGCTGGGCATAAGAGGGAGAAACTGTGGATAGACGCTATTTTCTGAAAGCAGGCGGCATCGGATTGGCAAGCTTTGGTTTAATGGGCTTGGCGCCGGAATTTCTGCACCAACTCGCGTCGGCCGCTGCGGTAAATGAAGCCGGCCGGAAAAAGATTCTCGTGACGGTCTTTCAGCGCGGTGCGGTCGACGGCCTCAACATGATCGTTCCGCATGGCGAGAGCGAGTACTACTATCTTCGACGTACGATCGCGATCCCAAAACCGGGCCGGAATGGCGGCGCGATCGACCTGGACGGATTCTTCGGTCTTCATCCTAATTTGTCACCACTCGAACGGTTCTGGCGTTCGAAACAACTTGCAGTAGTCCACTCCGTCGGTTTACCCGACAATACGCGGTCCCATTTTGACGCTCAGGATTATATGGAATCCGGCACCCCGGGACGAAAGAGCACACCCGACGGATGGCTGAATCGCGTAATTCAGTCGACCGCCGGTAAGATTGATGGTTCGCCATTTCGCGCTGTCGCGATGGCGGCATCGCTGCCGCGTTCATTGTATGGCAAGGCTCCGAGCGTGGCGATGACGTCAATGTCGGATTTCGCTATCAAGGCCGGTATTTATTCTCAAAACCTAAGCGGCGGCTTTGAAGGAGTTTGGGAGCAGAATGCCAAGGACAACCTGGCCGTGACCGGCAAAGAGACGTTTGAAGCCGTTAATTTCCTGAAACGGGCCGATCCGGGACAATATATGCCCGAGAATGGTGCAGAATATCCGAATACCGAATTCGGCCGCTCGATGCGTCAGATTGCTCAGCTGATCAAGGCCGGGATCGGGCTCGAGGCGGCATTTACCGACACCGGCCGCGATATTCGTTGGGATACGCATTCGAACCAAGGCGGTTCAACCGGGCAGCTGGCAAATTTTCTAGGAATTTTCGGCAGGGCCATCGCCGCTTTTGCACAGGACCTAGGGCAAAAGATGGACGACGTCGTGGTTCTGACGATGAGCGAATTCGGTCGGACGGCGCGCGAGAACGGTTCTCGAGGCACGGATCATGGCCATGGCAACGCAGTGCTTGTACTCGGAAATTCGGTCAAAGGCGGAAAGATCTATGGCGATTGGAAAGGCCTAAAACCCGGCCAATTGAACGAAGGCCGCGACCTCGCCGTTACTACAGATTTTCGCGATATATTTGGAGAGGCAGCGTATAAACATCTCGGCAGTCGCGACCTGAAGAAGATCTTTCCTGGATACGATGCATCGCCTTCGAAATTTCGAGGCTTCCTCGGTTAGGCGGCGGCGGTGACTGAGTAACAAATAAATGAAATAACAGGGATGGAGTGGATGAAAGGGATGATCAAAGACCCAACAGGATTCCTGCAATAATCCGCTGTATTCAGCGATCCTGTTTAATTTCTCCCTCCGTGAATAGCCGCTGTTCTGATAACCTCATTTGGTGTTCGAAAAACGCAGCAGCCAACTCGAGCGGATCGACACCGGTGATTACACGCCTAGTGAATATGCCCGGTATCATCGCGAGATTCGGTTTATAAACCGTTATCTCGGCGATTATTGGGCGATTCGAAAAACACTTTTACGCGATATTGAGAGAAGAAACCTTAGCGAGTTCTCGGTGCTCGACGTCGGTGCCGGATCCGGCGAGCTCCTTACGCTTATCGCCCGTTTCGCACGTACAACAGGGCGCAGTTCAACGCTTGTCGGTTTGGACCTTAGCGAAGACGCTGTCAGATCTATTGCATCAGAAACGAATGAATACTCGGAGATCCGGCCGCTGCGCGCTGATGCGTTCACACTACCGTTCAAAGATGGTGGATTAAACTACGTTATCTCATCGCTCTTTTTCCATCATTTGCCCGACGAAAAAATTCCTGAGGTCATTGATGAAATGGCCCGTGTTGCGAAAGACGGTATTGTGATAATCGATCTCGAGCGCAAGCGTCGAGCGTGGCTTCTGTTTCGCCTTTTTTGCAAGGCCTTCCGCATAAGCCCGCTCGTCACGGAGGACGGAGCGCTTTCCATTCGAAGAGGTTTTACATCGAGCGAATTCCGGCAACTCGGCGAACGTTCTTCTTTGACGTCGTTTGATGTGATGAGATCATTTCCATACCGCATTATTCTGTTAACTCCGCTCTGAAGAGAAACCTCGAGGACCTATTCCGAACCTTCTAACGACATTTTCGGAGCATGGCGGTCCAGGAATGAGGTTGTTAATTGGAGCACGTCAAAACGCGGCCTCCTGGAACACTAGCGAATTCGTCGCGCATTTCCCAATCCATAAACTAAGCAGGTTGACGCGCATAACTGACCGTCAAAACTTCCCACTGGTGGCCTTCGGGCTGATTCCAGTAAAAGCCACGACCGCCTTCGTAATTATTGATATTATGATCCACCGGACCCCGGACCGAACTCCGATAGCCGATTCCCGCGGCTCTTATCCTCTCGAGGATGGCATCGAATGTCCGGTCATCGACCCGAAAGCAGTAATGCTCCACGGGAAATCCCTCGTCAGCCTGAACAAAATCGAAAGTTAGCCCGTCGTTGACATAAACCGCATAGAACGGGCCGGCACCTGCAGGACCGTGCGGCACGCCGAGCAGATGCGCCAGCAACTTTGCCGAAGCGTCGCGATCGCGGGCCGATACGATAGTGTGATCCAAGTGGACAGTCATGAAAAAATTATGTGGCCTCGCTTGCTACGTTTCACGCTTACCTGTCTCAGACGCTATTCGCTCAAGTACGCCGGGCTGTTCGCCCTCAAACTGTTGGTATCGCGACAAGTCTTTTTCGCTAAAGTCGACAGCGAGCTGAAGGTGTTGACAATGCACGCAGCCGTAGGCCCGGATGCTCCGCGTACCGACACCAAACAGGCTCTTCCAAGCGGGAACCTCGTCGATTTTGAAGACGGCCTTCCCGCCGCTCGAACCGTCCATTACGGTTCCTCCCACGATGGCCTCACTGCCGCATGCTATGCACTTCATGTTCCCCGTTCCTTTATTCCATGTTTCTCAGCCTCAGTCTCAACGCTTGAAGCTTAATAAACCCTTCCGCGTCATGCTGGTCGTAGGCTCCCGCGTCATCTTCGAATGTCACTACGCGTTCCTTGTACAAAGAGTACGGCGATTTGCGGCCGGTCACTATTACGTTGCCTTTGTATAGTTTGAGGCGGACGTCGCCGGAGACGGTTTCCTGGGTTTGGTCGATCATCGAGCGGAGTATTTCGAATTCAGGCGCGAACCAGAAGCCGTAATATACGCTCTCGGCGAACTTAGTGCCAAGGCTGTCGCGAAGGCGCGTCACTTCTCGATCCATAGTGATCGATTCAAGAGCACGGTGCGCGGCCTGCAGGATCGTGACGCCGGGCGTCTCGTAAACGCCGCGGGACTTCATCCCGACAAAGCGGTTTTCGACCAGATCGACCCGGCCGATGCCGTGTTCGCCGCCGAGATGGTTGAGTTTGGAAAGCATATCGACGGCGCCGTATTTTTCCCCGTCGATCGCTATGGGTTCACCCTTTTCAAAGGAGAGCACGATCTCCTCTGCTTTATCGCTCGCATTTTCGGGTGACTTCGTCATCAAGAAAATGTCCTCAGGCGGGGCGGCCCATGGATCTTCGAGGATGCCGCCTTCATATGAAACGTGCATCAGGTTTCGATCCATCGAATACGGTTTTGCGGTCGTCGCAGTCACAGGAATGCCGTGTTTTTCGCAATAGGCGATCAGGTCGGCGCGGCCTTTGAATTCCCATGAACGCCATGGCGCCACGACCTTTATATCAGGTTGCAAGGCATAATATGTTAGCTCGAACCGGACCTGGTCGTTGCCCTTCCCGGTCGCGCCGTCGAT
>JAEZIT010000094.1 GCA_023436495.1 Acidobacteriota bacterium | reverse complement strand
GGAGATCGAGCTGATCGCCCCGATCGCAATGGAAAAGGGGCTCCGCTTCGCCATCCGCGAAGGCGGCCGCACAGTCGGGGCCGGCACCGTCTCGGAGATCGTGGAATAGTGATCGATCCGCTGATGGTTGTTCGTGGCTCGCTGCTGAATATTATTGCAACGAACCGCGAACAGCGGACAACGAACAAAATGGAAGTATTATGCCTAGAGATAACATAATTTTGCAGTGCACCGAGTGTAAGGAGCGAAATTACGTGACGACAAAGAACAAAAAGAACACGCCGAACAGGCTGGAGTTCAAGAAGTATTGCCGTCGCTGCCGCTGCCACACGATGCACAAAGAAAACAAATAACAGCCGAGTTTGGGTCTTGGACAAGACTGGGGAAGTGCTTTACGATCCACAATCGCAGATCCAAGATCCAAGATCGTCGAAGGGGTATGGTGTCAATGGTTAGCATGGAGGTCTCCAAAACCTTAGGTCCGGGTTCGAGTCCTGGTACCCCTGCCATCAATTTAGGAGATAAATAAGTGTCAGAAGCAGTTGGCACCATCGAGAAAAAGAAGGGCGGTGTAGGAGAATTCATCGCGGAAACGCGTGAAGAGGTCCGCAAGACCACGTTCCCTTCGCAGGACGATGTATGGAAAACGACGATGATCGTGATCATTAGCGTGATCTTCTTTGCCGTTTATCTTTTTGTCGTCGATTGGGTCTGGGTCTATCTTCTTGATGGCCTGACGTGGACCGTGAACAAGATCGCGGGCGCGTAAGGATTTTATGCAATGAAGCAGTGGTATTTTATCCACACATATTCGGGGCACGAGAACAAGGTCGTTGAGAGCCTGCAGGCCAGGATCCGCGACATGGAACTCCAGGAACAGATCACGGAGGTGCTGCTCCCGAAGGAAACCGTAGTCGAGATGCGCGGCAATAAGCGCATCGAATCATCGCGCATGTTCTATCCGGGCTATGTATTGGTCGAGATCGAATGTGACGAGAAGGGAAAGATCCCCGACAACGTGTTCCATGTGATCAAATCGACGCCCAAGGTGACCGGTTTTCTCGGCGGAAAACAGCCGACGCCGCTCACACAGGCCGAAGTCGATCAGATCGTACATAATATCGAGGTTGCGACCGAGAAACCGAAACCGAAGTTCACGTATGAGATCGGTGAGGTCGTACGTATAAAATCGGGTCCGTTCGCAAGCTTTACCGGAAAGGTAGAAGAGGTGAACGAAGAGAAGACCACACTGAAAGTTACGGTGACCATCTTCGGACGTTCGACCCCTGTGGAATTGAATTTCCTGGACGTCGAAAAGGTGACGTTCGCAGAAGAAGAATAAATGAGGACATTTTTCGGTGGTTAACCACACAGTGCCAAGCTGCAGGTGGAAGATCCCGAAAATCGTAAATCGAAAAAATGGCAAAGAAGATTTCAGGTTACATCAAGTTGCAGATCCCGGCGGGCAAGGCAAATCCGGCTCCGCCGATCGGCCCGGCGCTCGGCCAGCACGGCGTGAACATCATGGAGTTTTGCAAGGCGTTCAACGCCAAAACGCAGAACGACGACCCGGACATGAAGATCCCGGTCGTGATCACCGTTTACGCGGACCGCTCGTTCACATTTGAAACGAAGACACCGCCGGCGGGCGATCTGCTTCGCAAGGCCGCGGGCGTTTCAAAGGGCTCCGGCAAACCTAACAAGGAAAAGATCGGCTCCATCTCACGCGACAAGATCCGCGAGATCGCCGAAAAGAAAATGCAGGACCTGAATACAACGAATCTCGAAGCCGCAATGCGGACGATCGAGGGAACTGCAAAATCGATCGGCCTATCGATCGAAGGTTAAGACAGGACGCACCGGACACAATGTCCGACGCGACTCATTAGGGAGGGAGCCTCGGGTTCCCGCTATTACCTGGAGGTAAAATGAAAAGAGGAAAGAAGTACTTGGCGGCTCTTGAAAAGATCGAGCCGAACAAGAAGCATTCGCTTGAAGACGCTATCTCGAAACTCAAGGAGATAGCATTTGCCAAGTTCGACGAAACGGTCGAATTGACAATGTGGCTCGGCGTTGATCCCCGCAAGGCCGATCAGCTGGTCCGCGGAACGATCGTCCTGCCGCACGGGTTAGGCGGCGCGACGAAACGTGTGGTCGTTATCGCACAGGGCGATAAGATCAAGGAAGCGGAAGCAGCCGGCGCGGACATGGCCGGCGGCGATGACATTGTCGAGAAGATCAAAGGCGGCTGGCTCGATTTCGATGCTCTGATCGCCACGCCCGATATGATGGGCAAGGTCGGACAGCTCGGAAAGGTCCTCGGTCCTCGAGGCCTCATGCCCAATCCCAAAACAGGAACGGTGACGATGGACGTCAAGACCGCTATCGAAGAGACGAAAGCGGGCAAGGTCGAATATCGTGTCGATAAGACGGGCGTGATCCACAGCCCGGTAGGCAAGGTTTCGTTCGACGAGGCAAAACTTCTCGAAAACACAAGAGTTTTGATCAATGCGGTCATGAAGGCAAAGCCGACCACAGCTAAGGGCCGTTATCTGAAAAAGATCAATCTGGCCGCAACCATGAGCCCGGGCGTCCTGCTCGATGAGCTTGCGTACGTTTAAGTGAGGAGCGAGCATTTGCGCAGCGTTTCGATGGTCCGAACGACGTAAGGGCAATAACGTCAACGCGATAGAGCAATTGCAAAGGAAAGAAAGATGAAAACAAGAGAAACAAAACAGAGAGACCTGGTCGCACTCACGGAAGAACTGCAGAATTCGAAATCGGCAATGGTCGTAAGCTTTACGAAGCTTTCGGTCAACAAAGACCAGGAATTCCGCAACCGGCTGCGCGAAGCGGGGGCAAAATACAAAGTTGTAAAGAACACTCTTGCAAGGATCGCTGTCAAAGATACGCCTTATGAACAGGCTAGCGAATACTTCAAGGGCGTGACCGCGATCGCCTGGACGGACAGTGACCCTGTCGTACTTTCGAAGGCGGTTTCCAAGTTCATGAAGGATAACGCCGACATCTACACGTTCAAAACCGGCGTTGTCGACGGCAAACTCGTTGACCTGAGAGAGGTTACCGAGATCGCAAGCCTTCCGTCGAAGGAAGAGCTTATTTCCAAGCTTCTGTACGTTCTCAATGCACAGGCACAGCGTATTGTTACGGTCATTAATGCCGTACCCCGCGACCTGGCTGTTGTGATCAAACAGATCGGCGAAAAGGCACCGGAAGCACGCGGCGGCGAACAGGCTGCCGCACCGGCGGAAGCGCCTGCTGAAGCAGTAGAAGCACCGGCTGCAGAAGCGCCGGCGGAAGACGCGGCGGCGCCGGCGGAAGCCGAGGCACCTGCCGAAACAGCAGAGGCGTCGGTTGAAGCGGAAGTTTCTGCCGAGGAAGCTCCTGCCGAGGAAGCAACCGCTGAAGTTCCCGCGGCCGAAGGCGAGGAAAAAGCCGAATAAAGATCGGTTCCAAGTCCTGGCTTTGGCGGGCCATGCGATTCGCAAAACCCGCTCAGGCAGAGACGAAGAACTATTGAAAGAGCCGTACTCAAGGAAAACGAGCGGGGCGGTATGTCAGGCCGCTTTCGCTGCTCGGACACTATTTCAGGAGGAGATGCACCCCGATGGAAGAAGTCCCATGGGTTCTAGCGGCTGGCAGAAAGGAGTTCGTTGATAGTCAGTAGTCGCTCTTTGTATAGATAATCAGCAAGGAGCGGCGAACCACTAAATACGAGCAAAACATAACAGAACCCTGATTAGGAGATAAATTAAAGTCATGGCAATCACAAAAGACGAAGTAATTGAATATTTGAAAGGTATGACGCTGCTGGAAGCGTCCGAATTGGTCAAGGAATTGGAAGAGGTCTTCGGCGTTTCCGCTGCGGCCGCTGCAGCTCCGATGATGATGGCTGCTCCGGGTGGCGGCGAAGCTGCTCCGGCTGCTGAAGAGAAGGACTCATTCGACGTTATCCTTACGGCTGCCGGCGGCAACAAGATCGCCGTCATCAAGGTCGTTCGCGAAGTAGTAGCGGGCCTGGGCCTCAAGGAAGCCAAGGATCTCGTCGACGGTGCACCGAAAGCCCTGAAGGAAGGCGTTTCGAAGGCCGAAGCCGAAGAGATCAAGGCAAAATTGACGGAAGCCGGCGCGACCATCGAAGTCAAATAACTTTGCGTACGAATTTGGGCGGCCCGGCCGGCGGTTATACGTCTGGCCGGGCCCTCGAATCAACATGAGCTCGGGCGATTTGCAGTACCGCAGCTTAGCTGTTATACTAACAGGCTAGCGTTAAGTAACGGATTCGGACGGTAGGCGTCTTAGCAGCTAGGAAGTTTAACTTAAATCATTGCTTCCGTTGGCTTTTGGGGCGAGATTTTCCTCGCAAAAAAATTGGAGAGTTGGTGTCTCTTTCGGGACTCTCGAAAAACTCAATCAACAGCGTTTACTGCTGACAAGCGGTCTGGGCAAACTGTGCCCTTGACCGCATTTGCCGTCTTTATTTGAAAATTGGCAGGGAGTTTTTGCTATGGGCATCCTACCAACAAAAGGCGTTTAAATCAACAGGTTTTTTCAGCCATTGCTCTTTTAATATTATGATCAATAATCCACTTCAGAATAGTACAGACGGACTTGGGCGCCGCACCAGCCAGGCACCTGAGCGCGTGGACTTTTCCAAGATTTATACAACGGCACAGATCCCGAATTTGATCGAAGTACAGCGCGAATCCTATAACCGCTTTCTGCAGATGGACCTGATCCCGGAAGAGAGGGACCACATCGGGCTGCAGTCCGTTTTTAAATCGGTTTTCCCGGTTTCGGATTTCCGAGAGACCGCGACCCTCGAATTCGTCGAGTATCAGATCGGTAACTGGCAGTGTAAGTGCGGAAATCTCGAAGGCCTCGAACACCTCCGCGCAAACTGTAAGAACTGCGGGTCGAAGATCAAGGTCGACCCGTTCAATCCCGCCGAAGTGCTCTGCAACAACTGCGGCACCTTCAACGCGGTCCGTCCGAATCTTTGCAACAACTGCGGCGAGCCGGTTGGCCTTAAGCACAAGCACGATCAGCAGGAATGTCAGGAACGCGGGATGTCGTACAGTGTGCCGCTTAAGGTCAAGATCCGCCTGACGGTTTATGACAAAGACGCGGAAACTGGCGTTTCGACCATTCGCGACATCAAGGAAGAGGACGTGTTCTTCGGCGAAATACCGCTGATGACCGACAACGGAACGTTCATCATAAACGGAACCGAGCGCGTAATTGTATCGCAGCTCCACCGCAGCCCCGGCGTCTTCTTCAAGGGCGAGCGTGACGAATTTCTGGCAAAGATCATTCCGTATCGAGGTTCCTGGGTCGAATTCGAATACGACCAGAAAGGTATTCTGAATGCTCGGCTTGGAAAGCGAAAGATCCTTGCGACTATCTTCCTGCGTGCTCTTGGCCTCTGGCTGAATCCGCAGATCGATATGAAGACGGTCTCGGACAACATCCTCGAAGAGGTTGTAAAAAACGCCGAATATTCAAACGCTTCTATCCTGAATCTGTTCTACACGGTGGACGAAGCGGTTGTTGAGAAAGGCAAACTGTTCCTAAAGGTCAAGGGCGAAGGCGTGACGAACCTGGCCGGCATGCGTGCCGAAGAGGACATTAAGGACAAGAAGGAAGAAATCGTACGCATCGGCAAGAAGGTCACGCTGTCGGCAATTAAAGAACTCCGAAGGCTTGGGCGCGATAAGGTCGAAGTAGCACATGCTGATTTCGAAGGCGCTTACGCCCTTGAAGACGTGGTCAACACAGAGACAGGCGAGGTCATCATCGAATCCAACACCGAGATCACGTCCGCCAAGCTTCAGCAGATAATCGAAGAAGGCGTATCGAATTTCTCCGTGTTCTTCCCGAAGAACGATGCGATAGGCGAAGTGGTCTCGCAGACGCTCAAGAAGGATGCCATCTCGAAGCCGGTCGATGCTCTTCTCGAGATCTACCGAAAGATGAGACCCGGCGACCCGCCGACCGTCCCGACAGCCTACCGGCTTCTGGAAGGTATGTTCTTCGATGCACGCCGGTTTGACCTGTCGCGTGTCGGCCGCCTGAAATTCAACATTAAAATGGGCCGTCCGGAACGCGACCGGATCGATGACCCGCTTCTGGCTGCGGATGATTTCGTCGACGTTGTCAATTATCTGCTTCGCATGAAAAAGGACAGCGAAAATTACAGCCACGATGATATTGACCATCTCGGCAATCGACGCGTCCGTGCTGTCGGCGAACTTCTCGAAAACCAGTTCCGCATCGGACTCGAGCGCATGGAGCGGGCTATCAAGGAAAAAATGTCCATTCAGCAGGACATGTTCACGACGATGCCGCGCGATCTGGTCAATGCTAAGCCGGTAACGGCGGCCGTCCGGGAATTCTTCGGTTCGTCGCAGCTTTCGCAGTTCATGGACCAGACCAACCCGCTGTCCGAGATCACGCATAAACGCAGGCTTTCGGCCCTTGGGCCGGGGGGGCTGTCCCGCGAGCGCGCCGGGTTTGAGGTCCGCGACGTTCACCCGACGCACTACGGCCGTATATGCCCGATCGAAACGCCTGAAGGCCCGAACATCGGTTTGATCTCGTCGCTGTCGTGTTTTGCGCGTATCAACGAATTCGGATTTATCGAATCGCCGTACCGCAAAGTTGTCCACGGCCGCGTGATCGAGTACGTCAAAATTTATAATGGCGGAGACACCAAGTTCAAACCGAATGAACACGTTCCGCTGGAAGAAGTACAGGCGGCGAACAAACGCTTGAAAAAAGAGCAGCGCAAGGCTGACTTTGAACCGTATCCGTTCTATCTGACCGCTTGGGAAGAGGACAAGTACATCATTGGCCAGGCCAATATTGAACTTGACGAGAACGGCAACATCGTAAACGAACGCGTCGCGGCTCGTTCGGCAGGGGGCGAATTTATCACAGCTGACCGTGCGGACATCCAGTATATGGACGTGTCGCCGAAACAGCTCGTTTCGGTTGCCGCTTCGCTGATCCCGTTCCTTGAGAATGACGACGCGAACCGTGCGCTCATGGGTTCGAACATGCAGCGGCAGTCGGTTCCGCTTCTGCGTGCACAGGCGCCGTACGTCGGCACCGGGATGGAAAAGATCGCAGCACGCGATTCGGGAGCGGTCGTCATTGCTAAACGTAACGGACTTGTCGATTACGTCGATTCGGAACGCATCATCGTCAAAGCGGACCACCGCGTTGACGGCACGATCTCACGTGAGGTGACGGCCGATATCTACTCGCTCGTCAAATTTAAGCGGTCGAATCAGAACACGTGTATCAACCAGCGTCCGATCGTTCAGGTCGGCGAACGCGTACGGAAAGGCCAGGTGATCGCCGACGGGCCTTGTACCGACAAGGGCGAACTCGCACTTGGGCGAAACGTGCTTGTGGCATTCATGCCGTGGCGCGGTTACAACTTTGAGGACGCGATCCTGGTTTCTGAACGAATGGTCAAGGACGACTATTACACGTCGATCCACATCGAGGAACTCGAGATCGAGGCCCGCGATACCAAACTCGGTCCGGAGGAGATAACGCGTGACATCCCGAACATCGGCGAAAATATGCTTCGCGACCTCGATGAATCGGGCATCATCCGTATCGGAGCACAGGTAAAGCCTGGTTCGATCCTCGTCGGCAAGGTAACGCCGAAGGGCGAAACACAGCTGACTGCCGAGGAAAAACTGCTTCGCGCGATCTTCGGCGAGAAGGCCGGCGACGTTAAGGACGCATCGCTCACCTGCCCGCCGGGAATCGACGGAACGGTCGTTGATGTACAGGTCTTTACCCGCAAGGGACAGGACAAGGACGAACGGTCGCTTGATATCGAGGGAATGGAAGAGGACGACCTTCGCCGCGACCTCGATGACGAGATCCGAATTCTTCAGGAACAGCGCGACGAGCGTATCTATGAGCTCTTTGACGGCCGCAAGCTGACCAAAGATCTGTTGGACGGCAAGGAGGTCTTGCTGAAGAAGGGGACTGTCCTCGATCGAGAATCGCTCAGGGACATCGATGTCAAACTGCTTAGAAAGGCGGAGGTCTCAGCCGGTTCGATCGACATTACGGCCGAGGTCAAGGAGTACGAACAGCGTACCGAACGTCAGATCAACATTCTCAGCGACATTTACGATGAGAAGATCACGAAACTCAAGCAGGGTGATGAATTGCCTCCGGGCGTGATCAAGATGGTCAAGGTCTTCGTGGCGATGAAGCGCAAGCTTTCCGTCGGTGACAAGATGGCGGGCCGCCACGGCAACAAGGGTGTGATCGCACGCATACTTCCGGAAGAAGATATGCCGTACCTGCCGGACGGAACGCCTGTCGAGATCGTACTGAATCCGCTCGGCGTGCCGTCGCGTATGAACGTCGGCCAGATCCTTGAAACTCATCTTGGATGGGCCGCCCGCGTGCTTGGTTTCCATTTCGCGACGCCGGTATTCGACGGCGCGACCGAAAACGAGATCAAGAAGTACATTGGCCAGGCTAATGACAAGTACGACGAGCTCGACCTGCCGAATTCTGTCGGACCGTCGGGCAAGACCCGTCTGTATGACGGCCTGACCGGCGAACAGTTCGAACAGAAGGTGACCGTGGGCTACATCTATATGCTGAAGCTTTCGCACCTTGTGGACGATAAGATCCACGCACGTTCGATCGGCCCGTATTCGCTGATCACGCAGCAGCCGCTCGGTGGTAAGGCACAGTTCGGCGGACAGCGTTTCGGCGAAATGGAGGTTTGGGCGCTCGAGGCTTACGGGGCGGCGCATATCCTGCAGGAACTTCTTACCTGCAAATCGGATGACGTCGCCGGACGCTCGAAGATCTACGAAACGATCGTCAAGGGTGTTTCGGATTTCGAGCCGGGTATTCCGGAGTCGTTCAACGTGCTTGTTCGCGAGCTTCAGTCGCTGTGTCTCGACGTCGAACTTATAACAGAAGACGATATCGACGTGGTCGAAGCCACAGCAGGAGTTGGTGAGGTCGTAGGGGCAGATTAAGTAAGTTTCCGGTTTTCCGTTTCAGGTTTCGGGTCTGTAAGCTCGGACCCGGAACCTGAAACAGGGCATACGAAACTTGGAGAAAAAAATGTTTCGATTCAATAACGATAACAAAACACAATTGACCACAAATTACGAAGCGATCCGCATCAGCCTGGCGTCGCCGGATAAGATTCGGTCATGGTCGCACGGCGAGGTTACCAAGCCGGAAACGATCAACTACCGTACCTTCAAACCGGAACGCGACGGCCTGTTCTGCGCGCGTATTTTCGGGCCGGTGTCTGATTGGGAATGCCTCTGCGGAAAGTACAAGCGAATGAAACACCGCGGCGTCATCTGTGACAAATGCGGCGTTGAGGTCACGCAGAGCAAGGTCCGCCGGGAACGGCTTGGCCATATCGAGCTCGCATCGCCCTGTTCGCACGTCTGGTTCTTCAAAGGGCTTCCCAGCCGAATTGGGCATTTGCTCGATATCACGCTTCGCGACCTTGAGAAGATCCTATACTTCGAAACGTATATCGTGGTTGACGAAGGCGATGTTCCTGACCTGAAGCAGAAGGACCTGCTCACGGACGAGCGCTTCCGGGAACTTACGCGCGATTATCCGAACCAGTTCGTCGCGAAAATGGGTGCCGAAGCCATTAAGGACCTGCTGCAGAAGATCGCGGTGCAGGAACTCGTCGATGAGCTTCGCCAGAAAATGCGCGATGAAACATCGCAGCAGAAAAAGCTTAAGTATTCAAAGCGTCTAAAGGTCGCTAACTCGTTCCTCCGCTCAGGCAACAACCCCGATTGGATGATCCTCGACGTTATTCCGGTCATTCCGCCGGAACTTCGCCCGCTCGTGCCGCTAGACGGCGGCCGCTTTGCGACAAGCGATCTGAACGACCTATATCGCCGCGTGATCAACCGAAACAATCGTTTGAAGAAGCTGATCGAGCTTCGCGCTCCCGAAGTTATCGTCCGCAACGAAAAACGCATGCTTCAGGAAGCGGTCGATGCACTGTTCGACAATGGCCGCCGCGGCCGAGTGCTGCGTGGAGCGAACAACCGTCCGCTCAAATCGCTTTCGGGAACGCTTAAGGGTAAACAAGGTCGATTCCGCCAGAACCTGCTCGGAAAGCGCGTCGACTATTCGGGCCGTTCCGTTATCGTGGTCGGTCCAGAGCTCAAGCTCCATCAATGCGGATTGCCGAAGAAAATGGCGCTCGAGCTCTTCAAGCCCTTTATTTATAACAAGCTTGAAAAGGACGCACACGCCGCCACGATCAAACAGGCGCGCGAAATGGTCGAACGGCAGGAGCCGATCGTTTGGGACATTCTCGAAGACGTAATTCGCGAACACCCGGTCCTTCTGAACCGTGCGCCTACGCTGCACCGTCTTGGTATTCAGGCGTTCGAACCCGTGCTTGTTGAAGGCAAGGCGATCAAGATCCATCCGCTCGTATGTACGGCGTTCAACGCCGACTTCGACGGCGACCAGATGGCCGTTCACATTCCGCTGTCGGCCGAAGCACAGATCGAAGCCAGCGTACTCATGCTTGCTTCGAACAACTTACTGTCACCGGCCAGCGGCCAGCCGATCACGGTTCCTTCGCAGGACATCGTTTTGGGCTGCTACTATCTAACGCTTGCACGCCCTGAAATGAAAGGCGAAGGCAAGGTCTTCGGGTCTATTGACGAGGTCCTCCTCGCACTTGATGCCGACGCGATCGAGACGCAGTCGAAGATCAGAATGCGGTGGCGCGGTGATCTGATCGATCTGACGATGGAGCATAATTCACAGGACGTGATGCGTGCTGTCATCCGCGAGAATGTAGATCAGGTGATCGAAACTACTCCGGGACGCGTGATCTTCAACGAGCGCCTGGTTCGCGACGGCCTGCCGTTCATCAACGGCACGCTTAAGAAAAAGGGACTTCAATCGCTTGTGACGTTCTGTCACCTTCGGCTGGGCCACGAGGCAACGGTCGTACTGCTCGACGATATGAAGACAATGGGCTTCCTTTACGCGACGAAGGCCGGCGTATCCATCGGTATCGACGATATGGTCACGCCCGCCAGTAAAAAGGACATCATCGAGAAGGCAAGTAAGGAGGTCGACAAGCTTCAGAAGCAGTACGAAGAAGCGACGATGACCGACCTCGAGCGTACCAATAAAGTAACGGCAATCTGGTCGGAAGTTACGGACCAGGTCGCCAAGGAAATGTTCAAGGCCATGCACGCCCGCGAGGCCGACCGAAAAGAGCTTAACCCGATCCTTGTAATGGCCGACTCAGGGGCCCGCGGTTCGGAGGCTCAGATCCGTCAGCTCGCCGGGATGCGAGGGCTTATGGCCAAGCCGTCGGGCGAGATCATTGAGAACCCGATCCTTGCGAATTTCCGCGAGGGCCTCGACGTGCTGCAGTACTTCATCTCGACGCACGGGGCCCGAAAGGGACTTGCCGATACGGCGTTGAAGACGGCGGACTCGGGTTACCTGACCCGGCGTCTGGTGGACGTCGCGCAGGATGTGATCGTAGCCGAACAGGACTGCGGCACAATGCGCGGGATCTGGTCGGAAGCCATTATCCGTAACGGTGAAGAGGTTGAATCGCTTCGCGACCGTATCGTCGGATACATTTCGCTTGACGATATAGTCGATCCGGTCGACGGCACGGTAATTGTCGAGGCAAACCGAGAGATCGATGAAGATATTGCCGCCGCGTTACAGCTTTCCGGACTGCAGCGCGTCCGCATCCGTTCGCCGCTGACCTGCGAAGCTCGCCGCGGTATTTGCGTAAAATGTTACGGCCGGAACCTTGCAACGGGCAAGACGGTCGAGATCGGCGAAGCTGTCGGCGTTATCGCGGCACAGTCGATCGGCGAACCGGGAACGCAGCTTACGATGCGTACGTTCCACGTCGGCGGCACGGCGCGTCTCGAACAGGAGACGAAACACGTCGCCAACATGGACGGAACGGTAAAATACGTCGGCGATTGGAAGGTTATCAAAAACCGCCAAGGCGAGATGATCTCGATGAAGCGGCAGCCGTCCGAACTCGGGCTGCTTGACGATCGCGGCCGCGAGGTCGCCCGCTACCAGATCGTTTACGGTGCCCACGTTCACGTTAAGGACGGCCAGAAGGTCAAGGAAGACACCGTTCTTGCTACTTGGGACCCGTTCACGTTCGCGATCCTTACCGAGGTTTCGGGTACGATCAAGTACCAAGACCTGAAGGAAGGAAAGACGGTCGAAGAAGACATCGATAAGGTCACCGGCCAGAAGCGTCTCGTGGTCAAGGACTCGGATGAAAAGAACCAGCCGCGTCTTGAGATCAAGAGCGGAAACAAGGTGCTAAAGACCTATCAGATGCCGCTCCGTGCCAACCTGCTCGTCGAAGACGCGCAGGAGGTCGAGGCCGGTGACATTATTGCCAAGATCCCGCGTGAAACCACCAAGACGAAGGACATCGTCGGCGGTCTTCCGCGTGTTGTCGAACTGTTCGAGGCCCGGCGTCCGGGTGAAACCGCGATCATGTCCGAGATCGATGGCACTGTTACCTTGGGAGCTATCTCGAAGGGTAAACGCAAGATCATCATCACGGGCGAGGACGGTGCCGAACGCGAATACGACATTCCGCGCGGAACGCACATCAACGTTCAGGACGGCGATCACGTGAAGGCCGGCGAACCGTTGATGGACGGCCCGTTGAACCCGCACGATATTCTGCGTGTGCTCGGTATGGAACGTCTGCAGGAATACCTGGTCAACGAGATCCAGGAAGTTTACCGCCTGCAGGGCGTTAACATAAACGACAAGCACATTGAGACGATCGTTCGTCAGATGCTTCGCTGGGTCAAGATCAAGGATGTCGGCGATACCGAATTCCTGCTCGAGGAACAGGTTGACCGTTTCCGTTACGAGGACGAGAACCGTCGCGTCATGGACGAAGGCGGAAAACCGGCGAGTGCGGAACCGCTCCTGCTCGGTATCACTAAGGCATCGCTCTCGACCGATTCGTTCATTTCGGCCGCCAGCTTCCAGGAGACGACACGCGTTCTTACCGAAGCGGCGATCTCGGGCCGCGTGGATTACCTACGCGGACTGAAGGAAAACGTCATCATGGGACGCCTGATCCCTGCCGGAACCGGTATGAAATATTACCGCAACGTCAAGGTGGCCCCGGATGCGACCGAAAACCGCAAGGTCGAGGACGAATTCGACGAGCTTGCGGACATCCGCGGCGGCTTGGATCTTCCGCTGCCGATGGATGTTCCCGGCGTCGACACGGACGAAGGTTATGACGAAGCCGAGGAAACGCTCGATGACATCAGCCTCGAAGAGGAGGAAGTCTACGACGATTCTTTGGAGGGAACCGGGATCGAAATAACCGACGAGGACGACGACCTTTAATCAGAGGTAATTAATACCAAACAACAGAAGAAGGGCCGGAAAGCTTGCTTTCCGGCCCTTCTTGCATTGGTAGAAAACCTGAACGTTATGCGCCGGCAGGGGCGAGTTTTTCGGACACCTCCGGTTCGCTCGCCGGTGAAATTTCATCCGTGTCGGCGATCAGAGATTGTTCGACGATCTGCTTTTGCTCAAGTTCGTGGATCGCATATGATCCGGTTGCCGGCGATGCCGACGGAACCCGTCCAACATAGCGAAGCGTCATGCTTTCGGGCTTAATAGCTTCGAGCCTCGTCTGCACGAACGTCCATCCGCCCATGTTTTCGGGCTCTTCCTGGGTCCAGAAAAGCTCCGTCGCATTCGGATACGAAGCCAGCACTTCTTTCACCTTTTCCCCGGGGAAAGGATAGAACTGCTCCAGCCGTACGACCGCAGTCTTTCGGTCGGTAACGTCTTCCCGTGCAGCATCCAGGTCGTAAAAAACCTTGCCGCTGCAAAGTACGACGCGCTTTATCGCCGCCTTGTCAGTGATCGATGCATCGTCTATCACGGGTTGGAAACCGCCGGACGTCAGTTCCGCGATCTCGGAGCTGGCCGCAGGCAGCCGCAGCAGGCTCTTCGGGGTCATTACGACAAGGGGACGAAGAGCATCTTGCTTGGCCTGCCTGCGCAGCAGGTGGAAATACTGCGCCGGCGTCGTCGGATAACACACCTGCATATTATTCTCGGCGCAGAGCTGAAGATATCTCTCAAGCCTTGCAGAAGAGTGTTCGGGACCCTGTCCTTCGTACCCATGCGGCAAAAGCAGGACCAGGCGGCAACGCTCGCCCCATTTATCTTCGGAGGCCGAAATATATTGGTCGATGATGACCTGTGCTCCGTTCGAAAAATCACCGAACTGAGCTTCCCACATCACAAGGTCATTCGGGCAGCTGATCGAATAGCCGTACTCGAAACCAAGAACGCCGGATTCCGAAAGGGAACTGTCAAAGACGTAGAAACGCGCTTTCGGATTTGCCTCGTTTCGCAATTCGGTCAGCGGAGACCAGCGCTCGCCCGTGATCGTGTCGTACATCGAGGCGTGACGCTGCGAGAATGTTCCGCGTCCCGAATCCTGGCCGCTCAAGCGGATGGGATAACCCTCAAGCACCAGCGTTCCGATCGCCATTGCCTCAGCAAAGCCCCAATCCATCGGAACTTCGCCGGAGCCCATTTTTGCGCGGCGTGCAAGCTGTCCGACCATTTTCGGGTTGATATTAAATCCCTGCGGGACAAGCGAGATCTTGTCTGAAGCTGCCCGGATCTGTTCCGCATCCGCGGCCGTCGGCATCACTGCCGAACCATCTTCTTCAACGATCGGCGGATTCAGTGCGGCCTTTTTCGGTTTCTCTGTCGCGATCTGTTTAGCGCGCTGAAGAATTCCTTCGTATTTTTCGACGATCTTGTTCGTCATCTCCGCCAGGCCTTCTTCGGTGATCACGCCCTCGCGTATAAGCTTCTGAGCATAAATATGCCGTGTTCCCGGATGGGCCTTTACGCGAGCATACATGAGCGGCTGCGTATAACTTGGCTCATCGGTCTCGTTGTGCCCAAGCCGCCGAAAGCCGACCAGATCCAGTACCACGTCCTTATCAAATTCGTGGCGATAATCCAGCGCGATCTGGATCACACGGTATGCCGCTTCCGGATCGTCGCCGTTAATGTGAAATATCGGCGTCTGTGTGATCTGTGCTGCGTCGGTCGAATAGATCGAGCTTCTGCCCGATTCCGGGCCGGTCGTGAATCCTATCTGGTTATTGATGACAATGTGGATCGTGCCGCCCGTTCGGTAACCGGGAAGGTTCGCAAGCTGCAGAGTCTCCATTACGATACCCTGACCCGCGAACGCGGCGTCGCCGTGCAGCAGCACCGCAAGCACCTTGTCATAAACCTCTTCGCGCGACATCTGTTCGCCGTTGCGAAGGTCGTCCTGCTTCGCGCGCGCCATGCCCTCGACAACCGGGTTGACGAATTCGAGATGGCTCGGGTTGCAGGAAAGCTGAACGCGAAGTTCGCGGCCGCTTTTCGTCTTTCGCAGGCCGACCGCGCCCTGGTGGTATTTCACGTCGCCTTCGTCGGCAGGAAAGCTCGGGTGCGAAGTGCCTTCAAATACCGTGAAGATGCGTTCAGCCATGTCACCGGTGTCCGGATCGCCCACAATATTCGACAGCACGTTCAGCCGTCCGCGGTGAGCCATTCCCATATAAAGATCATCGACACCACGTGCCGATGCACCTTCGACAAGCTGGTCAAGCATGGGAATGACCGTTTCACAGCCTTCAAGCGAGAAACGCTTTTGCCCGAGGTATTTCTTATGCAGGAACTGCTCGAACTGTTCTGCCTCGATCAGCTTCTGCAAAAGAGCTTTCTTTAGTTCGGGCTCAAGTGCGACCGGGTCGACGAACTGTTCGCGGACCTTTCTTCGGATCCATTCCGTTTCGCGCTTGTTTTGAATGTGTCTGTATTCAATACCAACCTTTCCGCAATAGGCACTGCGAAGAATGTCGAGAATACGGCGAAGCGTCGCGGTTTTCTCGTCGTGCAAACCGCCCGTCACGAATTCGCGATCGAGGTCCCAAACGGTCAAGCCGAAATTCTCCAACTCGAGTTCATCGGCGTGATGCCGCGTCATATTCAACGGATCGACATCCGCGAGCAAATGGCCCCGCGTGCGGTACGCGTTGATCAACTGCAGAACACTGGCTTGTTTTTCTATCTGTTCGGTAAACCGGTCGCCGCCAAGCAGGTTCGGGTTGTAGTCCTCCGCCCAGCGGAGCGGCGGATAATTGATCTCAAGGTCAAAAAAGATCTCGTTATAAAATCCATGCTGGCCGATAAGAAATTCGTGGATCTTTGCCAAAAAGAGGCCGCTCTCGGCACCCTGAATGACGCGGTGGTCATAAGTGCTCGTCAGCGTGATCGTTTTGCTGATACCGAGTTGGGACAAGGCGGCAGACGTCATCGCCTGATATTCGGCAGGATATTCGATCGCACCCGTGGCGATGATCGCGCTCTGTCCGGCCATAAGCCTCGGGTTTGAGGCAACGGTCCCGATGGTTCCGGGGTTGGTCAGAGAGATCGTCGTACCCTGGAAATCTTCGATAACCAGTTTTCCTTCGCGTGCCTTGCTGACCTGTTCATTAAAGGCGGCGAGGAATTCAGCGAAATTCATCTTGTTCGTTCCTTTAATGTTCGGAACGAGCAGATTTCGCGAACCGTCCTTTTTTTCGATGTCTATTGCGATCCCGAGATTTATGTTCTCGTGCTCAAGCCGCGACGGAGCATTGTTCACGAAGCCGTAGCCGTGATTCATCTGCGGATATTCCTTGACCGCCTTGATGATCGCCCAAGCGATGATGTGTGTGAACGATACCTTTCCGCGGCCGCGGGCCTGTAAATGCTCGTTGATCACACGGCGGTTTTCCTCAAGGATCTTGACCGGCATGTTTCGAACACTGGTTGCCGTCGGAACGGTCAGGCTTTGCTCCATGTTCTCAACGATCTTTTTCGCCGGACCGACCAACGGCTTAGGTTCGGTGTCTTTTGAGATCGCGACGACGGGCTGTGGTGGCGGTGCAGGCTGCACCGGCTTTTCGGGCGCCGGAGCAGGAGCCGCGGCTTGGCTGTTTGCGGCAGTTTCGACCGACGGCCGGCCGCCGCTGAGGAGTTCAGCGAAATAGGATCGCCATGATTCGTCGACCGATTTTGGTTCGGTCCGGTAACGGCTAAGCAAGCCTTCAACGTAGCTCGCGTTCGCGCCGAAATTTTCGGCGATTAATTCCGATAGATTGCTGTTATTTTCGCTCACGATGGTAATAAAACCTCTTTTAATACTTTGCTAATGCAAAGTTCCATTTTACCGCAATCCGGGCAAAACAGTAAGCATTGGCTTGCTTCATGATCCGGCGTTAGCGGGATCGGCGTCGCGAAGCGGGTTCTTGATGCTTAAGCGAATATCGACAGGGACCACTCGCCTGAACTCAAAGCCGAATTTTCGGAAACGCCCGAAGACGAACATTCGGCCTGTAACTTCCCAGTCTTCGTCAGAGCCGGTAAATTCCTTCCATACAGCCTTTGCTGCCTGCGCGCTGCTGACAAAGAACCGCGCGGGTTTTGGCAGCGTTGCCTTATGCCCACGGCGTATTTCAAAGGATTCGCGGAATTCTTCGGCCTCGACTTTGATCCCGTTGACCCGGAGATCATGAAATGAAAGGAAATCGATGCGCGTGGATTGCTCGATGCCGGCGATCTCAGCGGTAAGTTCAAAGGTGATCCCCAAAGGAGAGACGTGAACGACAGCGGGCTCGCCCACGGTAACACCGGCATCCGATGTGCCGCTGACGGAATCGTTCGATCTTGCCCGGGTGACCGAAACTTTAGCGCGATGGACCTTGTATCCGCGGATCTTGTCCGGAAGGTCCTGCGCCGCGGCGGGAACGGCCAGAATCAGCAATAATACTAGAATTGCGAGTCGTCGATAAGTCCGGACAAGAGCATCCATTGCGGCAGCCTAGATCGAGGAAGCTTGTGATCTCTCGTTCGAATCGCCGGAGCCGGCCGAACGCTCGTTTTCGAGGTCGTGCTTAATTGCGTCAAGGATACCGTTGATAAATTGAGTTGCTTCGAAGGTTGAGAAGCGGCGGGCGATCTCGAGGGCTTCGTTGATAACTACGGTCTCGGGCGTGTCCTCGTAAAGAAATTCGTAAACGGCAAGGCGGAGAACATTGCGGTCTACAATGGCCATCCGTTCGATCCGCCAGTGCTCGGCTCTCGTCCGGATCCGATCGTCGATGCCCGTGATCTCACGAAGCGTTCCCGTTACAAGATTATTCGCAAACTCGCGGGTTTTCTCGTCGACTCCCGTTTCGCCGAGTTCGTCCCAATAAGCCTTTGTGAGCAAATTAGCGTCATTCTTGACGAGATCCGCCGCAAACAGCATCTGCAATGCAGATTCGCGGGCCATATGACGCGTTCCCGAACTCTTTCCTGATTTTTCAAACGACATTACGGAAAAACCCTTACCTTACCCTTGGGCAGCGGACTGCTTTTTCCGGCCGTCCATTGCCTTGTACAAATTTACTACTTCTACGGCGGAAATCGCCGCCTCATACCCTTTGTTGCCGGCCTTTACTCCGGCGCGATTGATCGCCTGGTCAAGCGTATCGGCTGTGATCACGCCAAACATAACAGGCACGCCCGTCTGCAGCGCAGCCCGAGAAATGCCGCTTGCCGCTTCGCCCGCGACGTAATCGAAATGCGGAGTTTCACCACGGATAACGACTCCGATGGCGATCACCGCGTCGAATTTACCGCTCTCTGCCGCCTTTAAGGCCGTCAACGGCAATTCGAACGAACCGGGCACCTTAAAGATCTCGACCGACGATTCGTCGGCTCCATGACTTTCTAAAGCATCGAGCGCTCCGTCGATCAGCTTCGACGTCAAAAAATCGTTCCAACGGCTGGCGACGATCGCAAATCGAAAACCGTCGGCCGTCATCTTTCCTCTGTGAACTTTAGGCTGCAAGATCCAACTCCTTTTTCAGGCAAATCGCCATATTGCAGTATAAGGACACGGGCGGTGAATGACAAGGAAAAACACACGCGCCCGAGAGCGCCGGCCGACACCGAGCCATTGCTGCGGCCACGAAAAAACCGGGCCTTATCCGAAAGGAATCAGGCCCGGCATTTACGATCAAAGCAAGTTTAGGTTATTTACCAACGAAGGCTGATCGGGAAATTGGTTGAGAATTCAACCTCGATCTCGTCGGGAAAGATCTTGCCCGCATCGTCGGACGTGATCTTGATGCCGAGTTCCTCAAGCGCCTTGGCCAGCGCCGGATCGCGACGGAGAGCAAGATCTTCGCCCGTCGGGATGACGCTGATATCCGGAATTACTCCGACATGCTCAAGGCTTTTACCGTCGCTCATGATCACGTCTGCCTCCGTCACGCTCACGCCGTATTGAATAAGCGTGTCAACGCCGGCGTCTACGGTGCGGAACCGCGACTGCATCACTGCGCCCGCCGAAACATCGCCGATCACTTTTCCGCGATTCTCAAGCTGCATCAACCGAGCAAAGATCTCCGAAGCCGAACCGGAATTAGCGTCGACAAGGACAATGACATTTCCTTTGAAGCCGTCTTGGCCGCGTGATCTTGCGATTTGCGGATCCATCTTCTTGCGGCCTTTAAGTTCGGCGATCTTAACATCGTTCTCGAAGAAGTAACCGGCGATCTTTTCGAGTGTGACCACATAGCCGCCGCCATTGTTCCGGAGGTCGAGTATCATTGCTCGCTTGCCCTTTGGTTCGGCCATAAAGCGTTCAACCTGCGAAGGATCAAAGGAAAAGCTCGGCATTTTCCAGATCAGTACTCCGTTTATGTCCTTGAAATAGTGACGAGAGAGTTGGTCGACCTTGTCGCCGTCGCGAACCGCTTCATTGAACTCTACTGTATTGGTTAGGTTCATGACGCGTTTCAGCTGTTTTACGTCAGAGTCGATCTCGAGTTTGCGGACCTCGCCGTTCGGACTCTTCACGTCCAGAACCATTCTTTTTTGCGGGTTCAGCGTTAGATAGTAATAAAGCATTTTGCGAAGCTCTTTGCGATTTGGCCGGAAGCCGTTGATCGCAAGAACCTCATCGCCGACCTTCAGGCCCTTATTTTGGGCGTCGCTCTTTTCCTTTACGAATGTGATCAGCGGTTTGTCACCGAACATGCGAACTCGCCAGCCATAGCTGACCATTAAATTGGTCGCCGGCGGATAGAACGTCGTGTGCGAATCGTTCATGTCGACAACGGCCTGCGCAATGATCGAGAATCCTTGGCCGACCGAGGTCGCGCCCTTCAATTTCTCTTCGGCTTGTTTGAAGCGAGCCTCCAGGTCCATTCCGCCGAACTGCGGATCGTAATAGTGCTCGCTGATCAATTTACGCGTTTGTTTCAAATAGCCTGCGAGGCGTTCACGCTCGATGCGGTCGAACTTTTGTGCGGGTACTGCCTGAATGCAGACAGCAACGGCCAAAACTGCGAGGCATAGCCGCAGCAGGCAGGCAAAACCGTAATTCTTCATTTTTACTCCTTAAATTCTGGGAAATTGATTCGCAGGGTGACTGCGGAACAGACAAATTCTATCATAGATATAGGCCTTCCACCACGATTTTGCCCGTTATTTTCAAATATGGTATCTTGCCTAGAACGCTAGAGTTTTCATCCGTGAATAATTATATATCGTGAATAAGAGCATTTTGGTTACAGGCGGAGCGGGGTTTATCGGCTCGCATTTGGTCGACCGCCTTTTGAGTGAAGGCGTGTGGGATATTACGGTCGTTGACGACCTTAATGATTTCTATTCGCCTGATATCAAGCGTGCCAATATTGCCGCTCATATTAATGAGCCGAATTACCGCATGATCCAGGCGGATATTCGCGATGCGGCGAAACTTCGAAAGATCTTTGACGAACGCGAATTCGACGTGATCGTTCATCTCGCGGCCCGAGCCGGAGTGCGCCCGTCCCTTCGTGAACCGGTGCTGTATTACCAGACGAATGTCGACGGGACCTTGAACCTGCTGGAATTGGCGCGCGATTTCGAGATAGGGCAGTTCGTTTTCGGCTCATCGTCGAGCGTTTACGGCATCAACTGCAAAGTGCCGTTTTCGGAAGCAGACCGTATTAACCACCCGATCTCGCCCTATGCTTCGACCAAGGCCGCCGGCGAGCTGATGTGTCACACGTATTCGCACCTTTATAACGTTCGGACGGTTTGTCTTCGTTTTTTCACGGTTTACGGAGCCCGGCAGCGGCCCGACCTTGCGATACATAAATTCTCTAAATTGATTTGGGACGGCAGGCCGATCCAAATGTTCGGCGATGGCACGACGCGGCGTGATTATACCTACGTCGACGACATCATTCAGGGCGTACGTGCCTCGATCGATTATGACGGCACCATGCACGAAGTGTTCAACCTCGGCGAAAGCGAAACGACGGAATTGACCCGCCTTATCGAATTGCTGGAGGAAAACCTCGGCAAAAAGGCAGTGATCGACCGCCAGCCGATGCAGCCGGGCGACGTTCCCATAACGTTCGCCGATATCTCAAAGGCTAAAGAACTGCTCGGGTATGATCCGCAGACCAAGATAGAACAGGGGCTCCCGAAGTTCGTCGAATGGTTCAAAGCCGTTCAGGCAGAAACAGCCCACGCGTAGAGCTTCTGATCACTCACCGGGGCCGCGGCATGCCGGCCGATCTACTGCTTCTCAAAAAATCTGCCAATGGCATCGGCGACGCTTGTCGCTAGTGCGCGATCCGTCAAAAAATAATGCGAACCGCCGGGCAGCAGCACTAGCTGTGCACCCGGAATGACCGACGCCAGCAGGCGGCCTTCGTCGGCACTTACGGCGGTGTCGTCGCGGAAATGGACGACGAATGTCGGTACCCGAACGCTGCCGAAAAGCTCGGTGCCGTCGCCGCGTTTATGCAGAGATTCATAATAGCGGGCGGCGGTTTCCGGGTCGGCGGACCGGCGCTGCATGTCGTCAAAATGCGCGAGAAGGCTCCGGTCGGCATCGGGGCCAAAAAAGCGGCTTGTAAATAATTGGCGAAACGCGGGCGTGCTGCGGCCCCAGGCCTTTCGGATCAGGGTGTTCAGCGCCTCGTCCTCTTCGGAGTCGAAATTCGGGCGTGCCTGCGCTCCGCGGCAATATGATCCGTACAGCACCAGGCGTGATATTCGTTCCGGATGGCGTACCGTGAAATCGGCCGAGGTCCAGCCGCCTTCGGAAATTCCCAGCAGAGCAATATCCGAATCCGCTTCGGTGGCGTCAAGTACAGCTTCGAGGTCGGTCCGGCGCGTCTCTTCCGTAAAATCCCCGTCAAATTTACCGGACATTCCTATACCCCGGCCGTCGTACCGAATGACCGTGAAGCGTTCGGCAAGCTTTTCCCAGAAATATCGAAGCTCGGGCCATTCCCACTCCATCTCGAGGTGTGTGAAATGGCCCAAAACACGTACAAGCAGCGGCCCGCTGCCGATAACCGAATAGGCAATGTGAACGCCGTCCGGGGTTTCAGTGTAGCGAATGTGCTGGTGCAGTGAGGCAGGCTGCATCGGCAGCAGCGGAAGCGTATGCATTTCCTCGATCGAAGAATTCGAGAGCGGCGAACCGTCGTCCAGGCAGAAGTTGAGCGTATCGTCACTATACGCCCGACTGCACGTTGGACAGCTTTTCATTTCGGTTCAATATTATACGCCCATTTTGCCGAACGAACGGAAGCAATTTGAACGGCCCGCGGAGGGGAATCGGAGCCCGGCATAAAACTCGGGCTCCGGCCTTGGCTATCGTAGGTCTAATTGAACGGCTGTTCGACCATCTTCTCGCCATCCATGCCCAGCTGGCGTTTAATTACCTTGTTCTTGTCTTTCTGAACATCGATAAATTCAAAGTAAAGCTTGTCGTCCTCGCCGAGCCGTATCCAGCCGGGGACGCTTGTCTGCCGGTTCAGAAAGCGGATCATCGCCCCGCCTTTTCCGTCGGCGATGAGGTGAAGGCGCTCGGGGTTCTTTTTCGGATTGGCGGGATCAGGCGGAGCGTCGAAGCCCATCGCCATCTGTCCCGTGTTGTCCATTATCCCGACGCCCCAGCGTTCATACCCGTTACGATCGAGAATGATCATCCCATGTGCCGGATTGATGCGTTTTCCCACGTGTGGAGGATCTGGAACCGGAGCGCCCATAATAATGCGGTCGCGGCCCTGTTCATCGACAATTACAATACCGCGTGCGCGAATGACCTGCGGCGTCTTTGTGTCGGACGTTTCGGTACTCGCTTCAACCGGAACGACCTGAAAGAACGACTGTATCAACAGGCACCAGACTCCGATCACGAGCATGGAAAGCAATAATTTAGTAATGCGGTCAACGTTTCGCATAAATGCCCCTCACTTAGATAATTTTCCGGCCGCGCAAACCGGGAAGTAATGGTCTCGCGATCCTGTACTGCACCTAGTTACGCGAATAACAGCGCAAAATAATATCGGCCAGCCGCTAAATGCGGCCGGCCGTTGCTGTGTTATATCCGCTGAATTGTTGTATAGAGCGGGATCACTTTGCATCCCAGGGCAGGGACCTCATTCGCCACTGGCTGTCAGGATAGCTTTTTTCCAGGGCCTCGGCTGTTGCCGTTAGGTCCGCACCGTCATGCGATGCGGAATAGCGGCTGACGCCTCGATAATAGACCGCCTGTGGGGCGTATTTTGATTCCGGATAGTTATCGGCGACGGCTCCGTAACGGCTCTCCGCGTCCGCCCAATCCTTTCGCGAAAGTGCAAGCCGCGCCAGCCCCATTTCGAGATGAGCCCGAAATTCGTCGCGCGACAAATAGCCTTCGAGCCGCCAGCGTTCTTTTCCGTCCGGGTCGAGTATTAGAACGGTTGGCGTCCAGAACACATCGAACCGGTGAAAATTCTTAGGATTTTCCTTAACGTGGACGTGGAGAGGGATGAAGTTCTCTTCGATGAACGATGCCAGACCGGCATCCTCGTATGACTCGGCTTCGAGCCGGACGCATGCGCCTCAACCGGGTGCAGCGCTGAAATCTACAAGCAGTGGTTTGTTCTGCTCTTTGGCGGAGTTTAACGCCTCGTCGGCGTCGGTGATCCAGTTAACAGACATCTTGTACCTCCCGTATTCGAACTTTGGTTTATGGTATCAAATGTCGCCGGTAACCGGAAGATTTTCTCGCCCGCGGGCATCGGAACGCGCTTTCGATATGCGTTAATTCAATTTAGACCCAATCGCGCTGACCCATTTCCACGGCATTTTCAGTACGCGGCCGACCTTGGCGAGCTGCGACCGTTTCCTCGGCTCGTGTGCGTCCGCCACGAATGTTTCGCTCGGTTCCGGGCGCCCGTTATACCGGATCACGATCGTCTCGAAAGGGAATTTTGGCGTGGTTTCTTTGGGCCGCTGCGAAGCCGCGGCGGAAAGCTTGCCGAACGTGGTTCGAGGCGTTGCTGTACGGGCGTAAATGCCTTTCCTGGCAGCGAAACGTGTCTTAATGACGCGGCGCTGGTTCGACGGGGTTGCGTCGGCTGCGGATTCGGCCGCGGGAGCGGTCAAAGGGTCGGGAATTTCCAGATCGGCTAGGTCTATCGGAGCGAACGGAGACGCGTTCAATACCGGAGCAATCGTCGCGCTCAACGGCGACTGCAGCATTGTATATCCTACAAATACTCCCTGAACCAGAGCCACTGCTATTATCGCCACTACCTGCTTTTTCATTTTACTGCGTTAAATCAGGGCAAAACGTGTTTACACGCCCAAAGTTAGTATAGTTCCGTCCCGCGAAAGTTGTACAGCTTCAAAAAATAATTCTAACGTCGGCTGACGCCGCCAAAGCGGCTAGGCTTCGGTAGACTTTTGCGCAGAGCCCGCGAGGTTGAGCTGTCTTATTCGCGGATCATGGTAAGCAGCATTTTGAACGGCGAAACGGCCTTAACTGCGTGCGGTTCGCCCGCAGGAAGCTTTATGATATCGCCGGTTTGGAGGCGATGCGGCGTGCCGGAGATTGTTATGTCAGCCGATCCTTCGAGGCTCATCAGAAGAGCGTCGAACGGCGTTGTGTGTTCGCTGAGGCCTTCGTCCGCGTCGAACGCAAACACCGTGACGGTCCCGGTCTTTTTCTTGACGATCGTTCGGCTGACCACGCCGCCCGGCTGAATTTCGACCAATGCCGCGGCGCTGGCGGCGTTTCCTATATCAAATGGGTCGTTGGTTTGATTAGACATAGTATTTTGTCTATTGTCTCATATTCCCATTATATTTTCTTACCGATCCCCTGCACGACGGCGCCGATGCCGGTATGCAGGCTGCCCTCGATCACTTCACGGTCCAGTTCAACAAGATGCGAGAACGAAAGTCCCGGCAGCTCACGGGTAAGCGTCTCTTTCGTCTGCATAGTGTCGGCCGAACTGCCGCCGCCGGTGCCGTATTTTATCTGGTCGGGACGGTAGGCTTCGACAAGGAAGACGCGGTTCGGCTTTAACGCCTTTTCGAGCTTTGAATAAAGCTGCTGCCTGACCGCCGACGGCAGCGGCACAAATATCGAGACGATCCCGTCCCATTTTTCCTCACCGAGGTCAAATTCGGCGAGGTCCGCGTGAATAAATTCGATCGCCACGCCATTTGCGTCGGCAAGTGCCTTCGCCTTCTTAAGTCCGACGGCGGAGCCATCGACGGCGGTTACTTCGTATCCTTGTTTGGCAAGAAACACCGCATTGCGGCCCTCGCCTTCGGCGATGCTTAGGATCTTTCCTTTCGGAATATTCCCAAACTCTGCCGCCAGAAACTCATTTGGCTCGGTGCCGTAAACATATTCGTCGGCGCTGTAGCGTTCATCCCACATTTAGCTGCTCCTTTCATCCAGCATTCAATACAGAACCATACGAAGCGGCACGGCAAAAGTTTCGCCAATGCCCGGCCCCGAAAGTTTTTCGCGCAAGTCTCGCTGGTTGATATATAGTTGTACTCAATCCATTTACACCATTTCCAAAGAAGTCAGAGGTGAGAAAAGATGTCAGAAAGATCAAGCGGTAATCCCGCAAAATCGGCGATCGACTCGGTTCTAGCGGAGCTTCCTGCCACGGCCGCCTGGCAGGAGCCTCTTTACAAGGACTTGCACAAAAACCCTGAGCTGAGTTTTCAGGAATCACGCACCGCAAAGCTCGCTGCGTCGAAACTCAGGGATTTGGGTTACGAGGTGATCGAAGGAATCGGCGGTACGGGAGTTGTCGGGATCCTGCGCAATGGGGACGGCAAGACCGTCCTGGCGCGGGCCGATATGGACGCACTTCCCGTCCGCGAGAACACGGGTGTGCCTTATGCTTCGACGGCGACAGCGACCGATGCCGCCGGGAATACCGTCGCGGTGTCGCACGCCTGCGGGCACGATATGCACGTTACCTGGCTGTTGGGTGCGGCGGAACTCATGGCGAAGGGCCGGAATTCGTGGGGCGGCAACCTGATCGCGCTGTTTCAGCCGGCGGAAGAGGTTGCCGGCGGAGCTCAGGCAATGATCGACGACGGATTGAAGGACCGCATCCCAAAACCCGATGTTGCTTTCGCACAGCATGTACTCGCATTTCCGGCCGGAAAGATAGGCATGCATGCAGGCCCCGTACTGTCGGCCGGCGACAGCATCCGCATCACCTTATACGGCAAAGGCGCACACGGTTCGATGCCGCACAACAGCGTCGATCCGGTAGTTTTGGCCGCAATGGTCGTCCTCCGTCTTCAGACCATCGTTTCACGCGAGACCAAGCCCGGCGAATTTGCAGTACTGACCGTAGGCAGCAGCGTGGCCGGTTCGAAGAGCAATATCATTCCGGACAAAGCAGTTCTGCTGGCCAACCTTCGCACCTATGACGCGGGCGTCAGGCAGCGGATGATCGAGAGCATCGAGCGCATGGTCCGAGCTGAGTGCGAAGCGTCAGGTTCTCCGCGGCCGCCGGAATTCGAATATTTCGACCAATACCCTCTGACCAAAAACGACGCCGAGGTGACACAAACTGTAACCGACGCATTTCGCAGTCATTTCGGGCCGGACCTTGTCTTCGACCTCGGGCAGGTAACCGCAAGCGAAGACTTCAGCCGCATTCCCGATGCTTTTGGTGTTCCGTACACATTCTGGGGCCTGGGCGGGACCGACCCGCAAAAGTATCGCGAGGCCGCCGAAGCCGGAAGGATCGAACAGGACATCCCCGTCAACCATTCTCAATTCTTCGCGCCGGTGATTGAGCCGACGTTATCCAATGGAACAAAAGCGATCACGGTCGCTGCTTTGACGTATCTTGCAAAGTGAGGTTCATGAAATGTCATCAACACCGGACTCTGTGGTCGTCATTGGGCATTTAGATGCGAACAGTAGCCATCCAAGTGCGAATAGGCTCATCCTCGGAATGGTCCTTGGCGTTGTCACTTTTTGGCTGTTTGCGCAGACAACTCTGAACGTCGCGCCGACGATGCGCGAAGACCTGGGGATCAGTGAAACACTGACCAATCTTGCCGTGAGCATAACGGCATTGTTCTCGGGCATCTTCATCGTCGTGGCGGGCGGCCTCGCGGACCGCGTCGGACGCGTCAAATTAACGTACGTTGGCCTTGCCCTGGGGATCTTGGGTTCGTTGCTCATCGCCCTCTCACCTTCGGGAACGGCAAGCTTTTTAATGGCCGGCCGCATCATTCAGGGGCTATCGGCTGCGTGCATAATGCCGTCGACCCTTGCGATGATCAAGGACTATTTCGACGGCGAACAGCGTCAGGCCGCAATAAGCTACTGGTCGATCGGATCGTGGGGTGGCTCGGGAATATCGGCGCTTTTCGGCGGCGTTGTTGCGTCGACCATCGGGTGGAGATGGATATTTTGGATGTCGATCGCCGTCGCCGTGCTCAGTTTCCTGCTCCTGCGGGGAGCACCGGAAAGCAAAGCCCCAACTGCCGACGACCGTGGGTTTGATTGGTATGGTTTTATAGCTTTCATCGTTGCGATGGTTGCCGTAAATATTGTCATCGGACAGGGTGCCGCATTGGGATGGTTCAGCCCAGCGGTGATCGGCCTGGTTGTCGTTTTTGTCATTGCCGCCATAATTTTCTTTCGGGTCGAACTTGGAAATGCGCACGGGTTTGTTGACCTAGGGCTCTTTAGCAACAAGACATACACCGGAGCAACGCTTTCGAATTTTCTGCTCAACGGGGCCGCGGGTACGCTTCTCGTCGCATTATCATTGGTTCAGCAGGGAGCCGGCCTGTCATCTCTGCAGTCCGGTTTGCTGACCGTCGGCTATCTCGTCGCCATCCTCAGCACGATCCGTGTCGGCGAAAAGCTCCTGCAAAAAATGGGCCCGCGAAAGCCGATGCTGCTTGGCTGCGCCATCACTGCTGCCGGGATCTTAATGACCGCGTTGACCGTCCTCCGTGCGGAACAGTACATGGTCGTGGCGTTCATCGGATTCACGCTGTTCGGCATCGGCCTTGGTTTTTACGCGACACCGTCGACGGATGCCGCTTTGTCGAACGTGCCGAACGAAAAAGCAGGCGCGGCTTCCGGTATTTATAAAATGGCATCATCGCTTGGGGCGGCATTTGGCGTAGCGATCTCGGCGGCGATATTCACATCGCTCAGCGGCGGGCATTTCGTATTCGAACCCCTCTCCGAGCTTTTCATCGGCAGGACCGACAATGTCGATGTTAGATTCGCGGCCGGGATCGCGCTACTGTTCAATGTAGGAATGGTCATAGTCGCGATAATTGCTATCGCTTTCACCGTACCAAAGGAAGGAGCAAAGATGACCGACGGGGGGCGCTCGAATTAATGGAGAATTCGATCAGCGAAGAAGCCTTACGAGCGCTGGCTCAATTCAAAGCGTACGCGGCGAGCACGTTGCTTGTGCTGGACCTTCTGGGCACATTCGTATTCGCTCTTAGCGGGGCGGTGGCGGGTGTGCGCGAGCGTTTGGATATTTTTGGTGTATTGGTTCTGTCGTTTGCCGCGGCGAGCGCGGGCGGGATTACTCGTGATCTATTGATCGGGGCGGTCCCGCCAGCCGCGATCAGCGATTGGCGCTATTTCACGGTCGCAATCCTAGCGGGGTTGTTTGTGTTCTTTAAGTATCCGGGAAAGGACCGCTTGCCGAAATTGAGGAATCCCATAAGAATGTTCGATGCGGCAGGCCTTAGTCTATTCGCAGTAGTAGGAACGCAAAAGGCGCTCGGTTACGGCCTCAATCCGGCAATGGCGGCGTTACTTGGCATGCTGACGGGTATCGGCGGCGGCATGCTTCGTGACGTGCTTATCCGGCAAGTGCCGATCGTACTTCAGCCGACCGAACTTTACGCGGTAGCGGCGCTTGCGGGAGCAGCGGTCGTGGTCGTCGGCCACGTGCTGAACCTGCCGCCGTCAGCGACGGCGGTCGCCGGAGCCTCAGTATGCTTTGCGATCCGCGTTTTCGCTATTAGGCGCGGTTGGAAGCTGCCTGTGGCCAACGTCGGCCGACAGCCTACAGATGCCTGAACCGGCTTGCGGCATCTACATCGGCGACGAGTTTGTCCAGGTTTTGCTCATTTGCCGGGACGACTATCCTCGCGACGCGGGCCGCGACGTCCGCATCATCAAACACCTGCGACCACGAAATGATCGTTCCTGTGGCTGCCGGCGCAAGGTCGATAGTAAGGCGATACAACGGCTGCGAAATGTGACGGATTACAAGCTTTCGCGGCGGTTCGACCAATTCAAAGACGCCTTCATTTTCGGGGTTCCCGCCGTTTGGCGAGTGCATAGTGTAAACCCATGATCCGCCAGTCTTAAATTCAAAAGTGTGAAAGGTATTGGTAAAACCTGTTGGCCCCCACCAACGAGCAAGCCGATCGGGATCGCTGAATGCAGCGAAGACGTCTTCGATCGGAGCATTGATCTCGCGCGAAGTGTTGAATGCGGACATATGATATTTCTGTATTTGTCACCGAGCACGTGACTTCAGCTTACCCCCAAGGATCGTCATCGGCAGAAGTACAGCCATAAATAGAATGTTGTACCAAATAGGAACGAGCGTCCAGGACATAACTGCCTTCAGCAATCCCATCGTCAACAATATCAGGCCTAGTATCAACGGCGCGCGTTTGTTCTCACGCGCTAAAAGTGCCGAAAAAGCTCCGGATATGAACGAAACGATCGACGCCAGGACGCAATGAACGAGAAGAAAGTTGGTGATCGGCACGAACTGACCGCCGTGTTCGACCGCTGCCTGGAAAGCGGCCTGATGTGCGCCGAATTCCTCCCACACAGCGGAAAGGATCCGCTCGGCTCCGAACCAGAGAATCATCCAGGCAAAGAATCCGATGATGACCCCCAAAATGATCCGTACCAGATTTCTCCTACTCTATACGCTCAAAGTTTTTTGCGACGGGTCTTTAGCTGCGGCTGTGAACTCGATCCGTTGACCAGCTCATAGTAAAGCATTACCGCCCCGCGGCCAAATGTCTTTGTGGTTGAGAGTTTTTTAGATCAAGCCTGTCATAACATAGCGATCATTAGAATAGTAGAATGCGCACGCGAACCACTCAGAGGCCCTTGTGTTCAGCCGCGACGCGCGGCCTCGATGGCGGCGATGTCGATCTTTTGCATGGTCATCATTGCCTCGAAAACGCGTTTTGCAACGGCGGGGTCAGGATCGGTGACGCCTTCGGTCAAGGCGATCGGCGTGATCTGCCATGAAACACCCCATTTGTCCTTGCACCAACCGCACATGCTTTCCTGGCCGCCGTTCTCGACGATCGCGTTCCAGTATCGATCGGTTTCCTCTTGAGTCTCGGTCGCGATCTGGAACGAAAACGCTTCGCTGTGTTTAAACTCCGGTCCGCCATTAAGGCCGATGCAGGGAATTCCCATTACCGTAAAATCAACCGTAATCACATCGCCTTGTTTTCCGGACGGATAATCACCCGGAGCTTTGTGCACGGCGTCAACTCTGGAGTCGGGGAATGTCTCCGCATAGAATCGTGCGGCCTCTTCCGCGTCTTTTTCGTACCAAAGACAAATCGTATTTTTCGCTTGTTTCATAGCTTCTAGTTTAACCATCCCTGTCGGAATTAATTAATAATTTCACCTTTGCTGTTTGCCAGCTTTTCCCGCCATGCCTGAAGTTGCTCAGGCGTTTGTCTTATCCAATCCCCGATTTCACCGGTGATCCGTAGTGGTGCAGCGCTTCGATATGAGCGGGTAGGGTTGCCGGGGAATTTCGTGTTAGTGACGTTCGGATCATGTTCGAACGGCCCGGTCGGTTCGACGATATAGACCCGTTCGCGGCCATCGCCATTGGCCAGGGCCGCGGCAAGGCCTGCGCCATTCGGCAAGGCGGTAAAATATATGTGGTTCATCACGACTTCCGGTTGGTAATTGGAATTGCCGCCGGGCGTTAACAGGTCGCCGACCTGCAGATCCGCTTTCGTTCCGTGATAAAAGGGCCCTTTGTCAGACGGACTCGCCTGGAACGAAGCAGCCAATTCACGATTCACTTTTGCTTTGTCGAGGTCGTGCAGTTCGTCATAGCATTCGGCAATTTTCGTATAAACGGCAGGAAACGCTGCCCTCACAGTTTCGTCATCAATTTCTAACGCAAATTGCAAGGCCTTCTGGAGCCATTCCAGCCTCTCGGGAACTGACTCTTGGTGTCGAGCGACATAATAAGCGGCGGTAAACTTTTCAAAGTCATTTGTCGCTTCGTCCCAGGCCTGCACAAATAGCTTGATAGCTTCTTCAGGCCTCCCTCTTCCTTCCATGTCCATACCTTGAACACAGAGCTTAATGACATTATTACTGGGATTGAATTCCATGAGCCTTTAAATTCCAATTGATTAGATGGTGCCGCTTTCGCACCTGAAGGGACAGAAATCAGTTCGTTTCCGGGGCCTCAATTCCTGCCCATTCCATCGCCTCGTGCTCCTTCAAAAACGAGCGAAATTCGATCACTTTACCATCGCGAAACCGGAAGCCGTCCACTATGCGATCGTCGATCCATTCGGTTCTACCTTTGAGCCTTACTCGAACATGAACGAATACAATAGCTTTATCGCCCTCGACCACAAATCGTTCCGGTTCGCAGCCTCCCTCGGCCCACGACGAACGGCCCTCAGTCGCATTTTCCGTAACTGCGGCAATTCCGCGATAGGTTCCGGTTGAAGAAAAGTCAAAATGTTCGGTCCGTACAATATCCGGGTCGAAATTTTCGACAAAACCGGCAATATCACCGCTGTTAAGCGCGGCGTACGCCTTTCTAAGGGATTCGGTCTCCCGGGTTTGCCGTGTCACTAGTTTGTCCATAACTCATTTTAGATCAAATTGTGCGGCCTCGGCCGATCCAAAATACGTCTACTGCGCTTGCGCCTTGGCATCGAGAAAGTCATTCACCATCGGGATGATCGTGCGTCTACGGTTCATCAGGGTAACGTGCGTCGAATCGGGCAGGATTGCCAATCTCGATGCCGAGCGGGGATGCATGTCGCCATGGGTGTTGCCGCCTCCCTTTAGACGGTACATTTCCGCGATGTGATCGAGCCTCACGCCATCGGCGTCGCCGAAGATGAAGAACATCGGAGCCTTGGTCGCTTTGAGTTTGTCGGCGCCGAAGTCATACGGTCTCATAGCCGTCGCTTTGATGTGATTTACAAAATCCGGGAATTTGTCGGGCGTCGGGCTCAGGCGTTTGTATTCGGCTTCCATCGGCGTTCCTTTGAACATTTCCCACGAAAATGTCGGCCAGAGGTCGTTCGCTTCCTTGACCCACCCGTCGCGAGCGTAGGGTGCCGAGATGCTGACGACCTTTCGCACTTTTTCCGGATGGCGGATCGCAGTCTGGATAGCAACGCCGCCGCCCAAGCTGTAACCGACGATGTCCGCGTTCGGGGTCTTAAGATGATCGAGCAGCCCTGCTACATCGTCGGCGAGGTTTTCATAAGTTATGTCGCGATTGATGTCGCCCGTGCGGCCGTGGCCCTGCATCTCGACGGCGATCACTTTACGCGTTTTGGCGAGTTCGCTTATCCAATCGTTCCAGTCGCCAGAGATCGCCATGAACGCGCCGTGGAGCAACACCACCGGCTCGCCGCTGCCGTGGATCTCGTAATACATTTTGAGACCATTGACCGGCGCATAGCCGGTAACCGGCTTTTGTTGAGCCGATACGACACCCGACAGAAGCACCGTCAAGAGCATTGATAGGGTTAGAACCGGAATCGATAGCGGCTGGGTTCGTTTACTCCTAATCAAAGTCGGGTAACTTGTCACCATGCTCGTTGTTAACATACTTGCATGCCTCCTAAATTCCTCTCGTTCCACATTTCACCATCCTCACCGCATTAGAACCCAGGCGCTACCGCTCCCGGTCCTGACTTGTTTCAAACCCATGTCGTATTGCCGCTTTAAGTATTTCAGTGTTTATATCTTTTAGAGTTTTGAACCTGATGCAATACCCAGTAACGGTTGCCTTGCCCAGATTTTTTCCGAAGGTCGCGGCCAGGTATTTCTTGTCATCGACACCAAGGATATAGACGGAGATCCCGGTTTTGTTCGCGCTCAAACCGATCTGATAAAACTCTCTGGTCGATCCATCGGCGTATGTAATTGTGTAGGCTCCGTAGCCGACGTTTGGGTTTGAAACGACCTTGCCTTCCTCGTTCTTGCCGTCCAGGAACCATAATTTACATTTCGGATTCACCGTTAGAATCATGTGGTGCAAATCTTGCAATTCACCGCGCTTTGGTTCCGGGTGGATGCCAAAATACTCGTCGATCTGTTTTTGTACGTTCATTCGTCCTCTTTTATCTGAGGTGCCCCGCTCTTCACGTCGCCATCGCGTTCGTAGGTTACGCAGATTATACCTTTGGGCGCGACTTGGCTGCTCGTGACCTTAAAGGCCGCGGGAATGGTGCCATCCTGAAAGAGGCGTTTGCCCTGACCGAGCGTGATGGGAATGATCATCAGCTCCAGTGCGTCGACAAGGTCCGCTTTGAAGAGCGTCTGGAGCATATCCGCGCTTCCGAATGCGTGAATGTCTGGGCCTTCGGCCAGTTTTAACTCGCTGACCTGTTCTACGAGGTCGCCGTTCAGAAAAACGCTGGGCTGCCAATCGCTGGAATCGCGGGTGTTCGAGGCGACGTACTTCGTCGCGGTCATGACGTTCGGCCAAAAGCTCGAATGTGTGGGCCAGTACGATTCCCATCCTTCGAATGTCTTGCGGCCCAATAACAGATCGACGGGCTTGGCAAGCCGCTCTCGCACCACTGCACCCGTTACCTCGTCAGCAAACGGGAAAAACCACCCGCCCCATTTGAACCCGTCGCCGTCGTGTTCCTCATTCTGTATGACACCATCGAGCGTCATAAATTCACATGCTGTTAGTTTTCTCATAATTCTTGAGCATCGATTTCTTATTGCCCCGACAATCCTTTGAGCAATTCCTTCAGCTGGCCGGTCGTCATCGTGAACCCTTCCTTAAAGCCCATTTCGATCATTTTCTCCAGGCGTTCGAGGGATTCGTTATAGATAGAGATACTGACCTTTGTCCTGCCATCTTGCTCGATGAAATTCAGATCCCAATCCGAACCGGGAAGATCGGGGTTTTCGTTCTCATCGGCGAAGGCGTTGAATAATTTGAAGTTGGTCTTTGGGGTAATGGACGTATATTTCTGGATCGACCAATGTTCCTGGCCTTCGGGGCTGACCATCGCGTAGAAACGGCGGCCGCCCTCACGGAAGTCCATGGCCTTCGTTCGCGATATCCACGGCTTCGGCGCCCACCATTTGTCCAGCAACTCCGGCTTGGTATAAGCGTCCCATACCAAGTCGCGTTCCGCGTCAAATTCTTCCGTGATCAAGACGGTCTTTGTCTCTTTGTTGACGATAAATTCCATCTGTTTGCTATTTCACCTCGGTAAGCATTTCGTCGAGCTGCTTATAACTCATCTCCATTCCCTCGGTCATGCCGGTGGAGACCGCCGCATCGCGATCGGCTTTCGACGCGAACTTGATCAGGGTTGCCACGTTCGTGATACCTTCCGTTTCGTTGAACGTGACTGTGATGATAGACGCGCCGTCTCCCATTGATCCGCCCATGTTTCCCGGATCATAAACTTGCGTATGTACGATCTTTGAATGCGGCGCGACCTCGAGCATCTCTCCCGTAAATCCAAATTCGACGCCGTTCTCATCATCGCGCCAGCGCCAGCGATACTTGCCGCCGACGTCAGTGGACATCTCGCATACCGGCATCGACCACCCCGGCATGGCGGTTAGCCATCGGCGCATCAACTCGGGCTCGGTGTATGCCCGCCAGACCAGCGGTGCCGGAGCATCGAAGCTCCGTTTAATTAATACTTCCTGATCCGACGGTGTGCTCACTTCTGCAGGTTTCATTTCTTTAGCTCCTTTTTCTCTTGTTGTTTTAACTCTGAAAGCAGCGTGTCGAGCTGCTCAAAACGGCTTTCCCAAATCTTTCTGTATTGCTCGAGCCATTCATCGATCTCTTTCATTTTTTCGATCTCAAGCGAATAGTAGATCTCCCGCCCGCGTTGTTCCTGGTGAACAAGCTCGCATTCGGTAAGTATTCGAAGGTGCTTCGAGACCGCCTGCCGCGAAGTATCGAAATGCTCCGCGATCGCGTTCGGCGTCATCGCCTGTAACGCGATCAACGCGATGATCGCCCTCCGCGTCGGGTCGGCAATGGCTTGAAAGACATCCCTTTTCATAACTGCGAGCACAACTATGCAACCGAAAGGTTGCATATGTCAAGCGCAACCGAATGGTTTCATAGATTTGTTTTGGGGCAATTGCGCGGAAGTGTCGCTGCGGGTGACAGAGCCGGGAGCGACGTCCAAGAAGGGGCTAATAATCCCGCGAGATCAGGGCGATCTTGAACAGCTTTTCGTCGCGGAAGTAGAAGTTGGTCTCACCGTATTTCATGAGAGTCACGGCCACACCGAATTCATCTATCTTGGTTTGGCTGTCAGGCTTCCCGTATGCGGCGACCGTCTCGACGAGGCTCGAACGCCACGCGGTTTTTCCAGGGCTGAAGATGCCGCCCTTGGGTTTAACGAGATCTTTGCCGCCGAAGAATGTGAATTGCTCGACGTTAGCGGGGTTGTTCGGCTCGACATCGTCAAAGAACAAGATCTTGACCGCCTTTCCGTCATTACCTTCCTTGAGCCAGACGACTATGCCTTTTTCGCTATAGATCAGTATCGGCTTCATTTCGCCGCGATCCATTCTTTCGCTTGAGGGCTGTCCGAGGGCGGTGATTATCTCGCTGCGCGATGCCCCCAAAACGACGGCTTTCCAGCCGCGGTTCAGCATTATCTTAGTCGAATCAAATTTCGCCGCTGCAGCACCGGGTTTTTTCGAGTTCTTGTCCCGCTCAAGGAATTTGTCGTCTTTGGCAAATTCTTCTATAAGCTTATCGATCTTCTCGTCGCCACTCTGGGCCGAAGCGAAGTTTGCCGCAAATAGAATAGTAACAATAACGAGGAATCCAATCTTCTTCATGGTGTTTTAGTTTCAGGAACCGGCCACGCTTAGGTCGCTGTCTGAACGAGATTATTCGGCTGTGCCGCGGTGAACTTGTACCGGTTCGGCGGGCGACGCTAGCATCCGTATCCGTTCCATCCGTTCGAGCACGCGCCGTTGGCCACATACGACTCGCCTGTGCTGTAGTCATTGCGGAGGTTGCCCGCACGGCTGACATCGGATTTAAGGTGTTTTGCAAGCGAGCCGGGCAGGTTGGGGCCGTGCACCTCTATGAACTTGTAGTAGATATCTACCATTTGGCGCTGAAGATTGTTTATACGTTGGCGTGTACCTTTGTATGTGAACGACAGCGATCCGCCGCTCTGGACCTTGCCGGCGGCGCTGATGATCTGCTCGCCAAGCCGTTCGATCTGCGGGTGGATGCGCTCGTAGGCGGAAATCGCGGCCCGTTCTTTTGCAGGATCGACGCCGCTGCGCCTCCCCGACCCCGAACCGCCTTCCGACGATGTCCCGCTCTGCTTCATTCGTTCAAGGTCTTTTTTCCATGCATCGTCCTGAGCCTTCCAGTATGCGATGTTATTCAGCGATTCTTCAGCGGTCGAACCCGCACCATCGACAGTGTTCGGATCGTTTTTGAGGTCTGCTTTGATTTGCTTGGACCGCTCTGCGAACTGTTTCGCAAGGGCAGGGTCGTATACCGACGTCGAGTAAAACAAGTTGTGGAGCCCGGAGATATTCAGGGCGACACGAGCGGCGCACTCGGCTCCGTTCGTTCCGTCGTAATTGGCCAACTCGCCTTTGAGATAATTCAATTTAAAGGAGTCAGACTTCTTGCTGCTTTCACGATATAACCCGTTCGCATCCAAATCTATATAGCTGTATTTGAAATAGCCGGCGCAAACATTCTTCGGGCTTTTCGCGTGGAGGGAGTACCAGTAATCCCTCATTGCTTTCATTTCCGCTTTTTGTTCCGGCGGGTTAGGGGATCGCTCGTCAGTTTTGCTAAGTAACCGGTACAGCCCGGTCCACCCTTTGTCCAGCCGGTCATAGGTGTCGTAGTTCCACGGTTCATCTTCGACGGCGGCCTTTAGGATCTCGACCCGCTGCTGTTCTCTCGTAATCGTGCTTCCGAGCACTTCACGATAGGCAGCGGCTGCCTTTGGGTAGGTGTCTTTGGCTTCCCCCGCCGCTCTGAAAAGGTCATCCAGGGCCCACGTGCTGTTCGGCACGATCTTATAGGCGGCTTCAAACTCATCAAATGCGCCGGCAAGGTCTTTATTCAAGCGTTTGACGTAGCCGAGAGCCATACGCGCGAGGTAGTTGTTGGCGTCGATCTGAAATGCCTTTTGAGCGTCGGTCTCCGCTCCTGCTTTGTCGCTGCGGGCAAACTTGACGAGCGAACGGATCGCGAGGGCGGTCGCATCAGACGGATTTACACGCAGAGCGGTCTCAACGTCGTTCGCGAGACCGGAAAACACCGATCTGTCACCGCCGACGTAGAGCAAAAGTTGGGAATATGCCGTGTCTGCATAAACCGGCAGGTCCTTGTTTATAGAAAGAGCTTTATTGAGGTCGAGGAGCGCCAGCTTATATCTGCCGAATTCATTGAACAATCGGCCGCGAAGTGCACGGGCCGTGGCGTTTTCCGGATTGATCTCGATCGCGGAGGAGAGGGCGTCCAGGACCTCGCTCTTTGTGCCCAGCTTTCCGGCGTAGAGGGTAAAGGCACGGTTGAACGAAGCCTGCGGATATTCGCTGTCGAGTGCGAGAGCCTTGTCAAAATCGGAGAGGGCCCCGGTGAAATCCTTTTTCCCGTCACGTTTTGCGACGCCGCGGGCATTCAATGCGATCTTGTTCTTTGGATCGCGGGTGATGATGCGGTTAGCCAGCGTTTCCGTTTCGGCATACTGTGTCTTGATGACCAGAAGTCGGACCTTTTGCGTAAGCGTGGCCAGATCGTTCGGTCGCGCCTTTAGGACCGCCTCGATACGCGCCGCTGCCGCATCCAGCTCACCCTTATCGATCATTGCCGCAATGTCAGCACCAGGCTGAGAAAACGCCGCAGTTACACACAGCAAGACTGCCAGGATAAGTAACGTTATTCGCATATAGGTCGTTATTCGTAAGGAAACGGGTTGAACGGTCTGATTTATAATACTACTTAAAGGTTGCAATTGATCAACAGCCGCCGAGGCCCGAACTAGTCGCTTTTAGGACGTTCTCCACCTCTTTGAGCGTGTTGGTGTAATGTTCGCCTACCTTGGTCCCGTAACGGATCGATCCGGCGAGGGATGTGAGTTTTCCGCGCTCCTTCGTCACAATGTCGTTGAACGTGCGTGCGGCCGAACATAACGCGCTTTTCCCGCGATAGGTCGCCAATTCCGCGTATGCTTGGTTCACTCTCACCGAGACCGCGTTGATGCGGGCCATCATCGCTAGCTCATAGGCCTTAGCGGCGGCGGCGGGATTGCCGGCGATCGCGGGATTGGTCCTTATTCGCTCTAATCCCTCGATCGCGTCGGCATTCTCCGGGTCGATCCCCAAGGAATCCATAAAGGCAACGGCGGCCGTGTCGAATTCGCCGAGTCTGGCCAATTCATCGCCCTTCCGCCAAAGAAGTTCGGCCCGGAGCGGTGCGTCGGCGGCGGTCGCGGTAGTGCCGTAAGCCGTCTTGAGAATATTCGCTGCCGCGTCGAACTCCTGAACGGCCGCACGATGGTTGCCCTTCACCTCCGAATAGACGCGGCCGCGGATTATGCGGGTCTTCACGTCCGCTCCGTTGTTTGCGACGCTCTTTCCGGAATATTCGGCGGCAGGAATATTGGACAAAATGCCCTGTTCTTTCCAGGCGAGGAGCTTGATCTGCTTATCGGGATGAGCTAGCAGGAGTTTCGCACGCTCATAGCGGGCAAGGGCGCGGTAATCCGGGGCATTCCGGTCGCTGCTATCGCCCGCCTCGGTATTGATCGCGTGGTTGAGGACCTCGAGGTACTCGTTGTGGGCCTTCATCTCGAACGGCTTCCCTTGTCTGCGGGCTGATTCGAGCCAGAACATCGCGTCGCCGTAAAACCACCGGGCATTTTCGTACGTAAGTGATTCGGAATACCCGGCCTGATTCACCACGCGCTTGAACTCGGTCTCGTGAAACAGGCCGTCGTCTCTCAAATTCGGGTCTTCTTTCTCGACACTAAAAAGCGAGATTGCGCCGCCGCCCGGGCAGTGGTAGGCGCGCAGATGATGCACGTATTTTTCGAATGGTTTGTCAGGCTCGTTTCGCCCGGCGGGTTTGCAGGTGTAGCCGTCCTTGGCGAAAGCCATATAGACCCACGAGGCTTTCCAGCCCGGCTGCAGCGTTACGGCCTTTTCGAAATTCTGCTTGGCGTTTGCCTTGTCGCCGAGCGACGCGTAGCACTGGCCGATCCGCAAGTGGTACCACGCATCGTTGTCCTTTTTATAGTCCGGATGTGCCATCACGCCCTTGATGGCGTTCACACAGCCTTGCATGTCGCGTGCGAAGTATGCAGCAGCGGCCTTGCCTCTTAGTGCGGGAAGGGAAGCAGGGTCCATCGCGAGGGCCTTTGAATATTCACGGTTCGCTTCGAGACCAAGCTTAGCGGCGAAGTACAGGTCGCCCAGGTAGAGGCGATTCCATACGTCCTCGGGCTTGTTCTCGATCGCGTAAAGTAAGTCGGCACGAGCCTTCGTAAAGTGTTTGTGATCGCCGGTACTCGTGTACAGAGCGAGGTGCGCCCGCCCTCGCAACAACTGAATACCGCCATGCGCCTCCGGGGCATATGCCAAAAAATTGTTCGCTTCTTCTATTGCCTTTCCGTAATTCCCCGCGTCGAACTCGGCGATAAATTTCTTCCCTATCGGATCAAGAAAATTACTTTCCCATAGTCTCTGACCCGCTGCGACAGCCTCGGCGTCCATTTCTGCATACGTTTGGGCACTGGAGACTACGTTCAGAAACATGAACGTGCAGAGAAATAGTGTGATATGTGTCTTAATAAGTCTCATTAATCTCTATCGGATTTTCTGAATTTCTGAGTCGTGAAAGAACTTCTGATTCCTCGAAGGACTTAAACCACTTCGAAAACGACTTGCTGGGCTTCTGGACGTACTGTTACTGCTCCGCGAGGCAATTTAAACGCTTCGGTAAATATTTGCAAGGGTTCGTGAGGACTTGGAGGGGTTGGGAAGGTTCGGATAATGTTAATGCATCGTCAGTGGCCTGATGCCTTTGAGAATGTTCTCGCGGTCAGCGACCTTTAGCTTCTGCGGAGCGACGGCAGCCTGAACGTCATCAAGCGAACTCTGCGCATCTGCTAGAGCTGTGTTCAACGCCGCCAACTCGATCATCGCGTTCGTCGGAGCATAGTCACCGCCATAACCCGTGCAAAACGAGATCATATGTTGAAAATGTTCCACATTCCTAGCGTGCCCTGTCTCTGCCATTACAATGTTTCCTCCTATTTTGGAAAGAATTTTGGGAACTCGAACCGAAAAACTGCTTCGCGAGGCAATTTAAACGGTTCGCGGTCGATTTGCAAGGCGGAGAAGCGCTAGGCAAGCGTTACGGCTTGAACACAAATGAGAGCCAGCCGGAAACTTTGGCGGGTTGGCCCGACAAAGTCATCGGCGAGAATTTCGAACGAAGTGCGGCATCAATGGCAGCTTTATGAAATTCCGAGGGTCCGCGAATGATCTCAGCCGACGACACATTGCCTGCGGTGTCAATCAAAACTCTTACGTCGACTTGGGCTTCGAAGCCGGCGCGGTGGATCATTTCGATGATCTCGTGCATGATCATTTTCACCTTGTTGCGGGATCCGGCCGGTTTTATGACCTGCTATATACCCATTGCGAAGCAGATTCATCGCTTCGCGAGGCACTTTCAGGGCTTCGTGAGCGACGTGAAGGGCTTCGAGTTGAACTTTTAAGGCTTCGTGGTTTTCTGCCGTTTCTTCGCCATTGATTCTTTCCAAAATTCCGCATTAAAAAACTTTCGACGCTGCCGCTTTGTCGTTTCTGACTCATCCGGCCCTAAATACTGGTCAACAACCTGTTTATCGGAAATCTCTTTTGACATGATGTTCGTCGAGAAAGCTTCAGTAAAGACGGCCGGGTCATCGTATAACTCGAAAGCATCACATGCCTTAAGATAACGAGCCTTCACGGTCTGCCCGTAAACATTTTTATAAGTTCCTTTGGCGTACTCCTTCGCCTCATTTTCAGCTTTAGCAATAGCCTCGTCGGACGAGCGTGCTCTCAAAAGGACAATTCTTTCCTCAACTAGCGTTGCTCCATCGCTATAATCAGCATCGACCCACTTTGCCGTCCCGATTGCTTCTGATCTATAGACTGTTTTGACGCCGTACCATTTCCAACTCATGCAATGATTCTCCGTAAAAGTTCGAATCGCTCGTCGCACGCGACACTTCACTCAACGCAGACCGGACGACAAACTTACACTGCGACGCGGTTATAGATGGTGTCTCTTTCGACCGCTTCGAAGCCGGCTTTTTGGATCATGGTGATAATCTCTTGTTTGGTCATTTTTACTTCGCCGCCGGATTCAACCGAGTAGCTGTGTGTGAGTTCGCCGCCGTCGGTGATGGTGCCGTCGAGGTCGTTGGCGCCGAAGTGTAGGGCGGTTTGGGCGGTGGCTTTGCCGAGCATGACCCAGTAGGCCTTGATGTGATCGAAGTTGTCGAGCATCAGGCGTGAGACGGCGATGGTCTTGAGATTGTCGATCGCGTCAGGGCCGGGAAGCGTCGAGAGAGCCGTGCCCGGCGGATAGAACGCTAGCGGGATAAAGCACTGGAAGCCGCCGGTCTTGTCCTGCTGTTCTCTTAACTGCACGAAGTGGTCGACGCGATCCTCAATAGATTCGATGTGGCCGTAGAGCATTGTGGCGTTGGTCTTGAGGCCGGCCTTGTGTACCTTGCCGGCGAGTTCGAGCCATCGGTTGCCGTCGCACTTGTGGTCGCAGATACGCGAGCGGGTCGGTTCGGCGAAGATCTCGGCTCCGCCGCCGGGGCAGGAATCCATCCCCGCGTCTATTAACTTTTGGATCACTTCTTCGTCAGACATCTTGTAAAAACGTGCGAAGAAATCGAGCTCGACCATCGTCAGGGCTTTAAGATGGAGACGCGGAAATTCGCGTTTTAGCGAAGAAAACAGGTCGGTGTAATATTCGAACGGCAGCTTGCTGTTCAACCCGCCGACGATGTGCAGCTCCGTCGCGCCTTCGGCAACGGCCGCGCGGGCGATCTCGATGCCTTCCTCGATCGAATGCGTATAAGCTCCTTCCTGCCTGGCACGCTTGTAGAAGCCGCAGAATTTACAGTCGGCAACGCAGATATTCGTGTGGTTGAAGTGTCGGTTGACGTTGAAATAGGTCGTTAAACCGTGCTTTTTACGGCGGACGTGATCGGCGAGTTTGCCGACGGCATTCAGGTCGGTCGAGTTGAAAAGCGCGATGCCTTCGTCGAAGGTGAGCCGTTCGCCGGCATGGACCTTGTCGGCGATCTGCCCGAGTCTGGGATCGAATGAAAATTGCATATAAAAAGGGCGAGATCACGATCGACCTCACCCTTACTTTAACAAATCGCGAATAAATTGTTTATTCGACAAGCCCTACCGGCGCTTGCGGCGGCGGGTCAGGGCCAGCGGCTTTTCTTCATTGATGCCGATATTAATGTCCATGTGCGGGAAGAAGCGGAAGCCCGTGGCTTCGGTCAATTCCGGATATTTCGTGATCAAGTGACGGCATATCACCTTTGGGCTCTTATAGTTATGAAAAGCCTTGAACAGGAGCAGCTCGAACGCGGAAGATTCGATCCAATCGACGTCGCGGGTGAATCCGGTTACGAGCGAAACCCGCGTCTGTTCAACAAAATACGCGGCCTCGCTCGGTTTGCGGAGCGTGCTGCAGGTGCCGAAGTGTATGATCCAGTTGGCGAAACGGGTGTTCATCATACCGGCCAGTTCCGTCAACGTGACCTTGTCCCGATGGAGATGGATCTTGCCCGGCGAGCCGTGAAACGCAAAATACAGCACGCCGTAACTGCGTCTGCACAAAAGACTTAGGTTGTATCGGAGCTCTTCGCGGGTGTTGCAGGTAAGATGGCTGAATTTTGCATCCTGCGTTTTTGAGATCAGCTCGAGCGTAGGACGAACGTTGAGGCGGTCTTCGATCCGCTTGTCCCACATCGATTCCAGGCACGCAATATTTCGCTTTCTGTACGCCATCCCTAACTAATTTGCAAAAAACACAGCAGCACCAAAGGTGGCAAATAAGATCACGCTGACGAATGCATTCGTCGTGAAAAATGCGGCGTTCATGCGGCTGAGGTCATTCGGTTTGACCAGCGTATGCTGATAGATAAGCAGAATGCCTACAACAATTACGCCTGCAAACGCCAACCAGCCGAGGCCCGTCGCCAGATAAAGGAGTACGAGCACGATGAATGCCTGCAGGTGGAATAAACGCGCGATCCACAGGGCATTCCTGATCCCGAAACGGGCAGGAACCGACCGTAATCCGGCCTTTCGGTCAAATTCGTAGTCCTGACAAGCATAAAGCACATCGAACCCCGCTGTCCACATCATTACGACGAGAGACAGTAAAATAGGCACTTCGGAGTCGAAAGCGCCGCGGACGGCGATCCAGGCGGCGGTGGGCGAAATTGCCAGTGCCCAGCCGAGAAAAAGGTGAGCAAAAGCCGTGTAACGCTTTGCGTATGAATAACCTAGCACGCTGGCGAGGGCGACCGGCGCGAGGACAAATGTCAGCCAGTTCAACGCAAAGGCCGCTGTCAGGAACAGGCCGACGGAGGCCAGGAAAAACAGCCATGCGAAGCGGACGGACAATTTTCCGCTGGGCAATTCGCGGGCGGCGGTGCGCGGGTTGTCGGCGTCTATCTTCCTGTCAACAATACGGTTAAAGGTCATCGCGGCGGAACGGGCGCCGACCATGGCGAGCGTGATCCAGACGATCTGCCATAACGACGGAAGTCCTTCTGCTGCAAGAATTGCACCGAGAAACGCGAACGGGAGCGCGAGTAAAGTGTGCTCGAATTTGATCATCTCGAGCGTGGTGTTGAGTTTATGCCAAAATTCGGACATCGGGTAAAATGTATTCGTCTTCGATCGGATAAAGACAAATTCTATCAGAACTGACGAAATTCGCGGAATTCGGGCCTGCCGGGCGTGGCAGCGTACATGTAAGGCCTTCATTCCCAATACTTATGCCCAGCGGAAAAACCCACGATGCCATAACATTCTTGTTGACCGTTCCGGCGGCCTTAGCGGTATATGCATGTACGCATGATGGCACGATAACGGCTCTTAGCGGCGCATTTTTCGTGTTTGGCGGTATCATGTTCGGCCCGGACCTCGACACGGCCTCGAAACAGTATTCGCGCTGGGGAATTTTCCGGTTCGTATGGTTTCCGTACAAGTCGGTCTTTCGTCACCGGTCGCGTTTGACCCACGGGCTTGCGCTCGGAGCGCTGATCCGCGTAGTTTACTTTTTCGGCGTAGTGACCTTCGCGGCTTTCGGAGCGCTGGCGCTGTTCGTGGCGGCGACCGGCGGCGAGATCCCGGGCCTTATAAATTTTTCAAAAGCCTGGCACGACATCGGCGGCTTCGCCGGAGATCTGTTCGGCATGGACGGGATGGCGGCGATCTTTTTCGGAACGTGGCTGGGCGCGGCGAGCCATACCGTGACGGACCTCACGGTTTCCTATATCAAAACCGGCAGGCGCGGGGAACTGTTCTAGCTGCGGGTACCGCTGCGGTTTTGGGTCAGGCGAAGGGCGTGGCGGCGTACGGCGTCCGATATGTTCCTGTTCTTGGACAGGGCGTTGAGGTCGCGGAGCTGCATGCGGTTCATCAGCGTCATCGCATTGGCGATCGGCGTCCGCGGGTTTCGGACGAGGTTGTGAATGACGGCGTAGCTTCGCGACCACTGCCGGTTGGCGGCTATGCCGCGAAGTATGTCTTCGGTCACGGTCCGCATGGCGGCGATGGCCTCGACCTCTTGTTCGGTGATCTTAGGATTATTTGCGACCGCCTGTGAGACGAGGCGGTTCGGGTCGCGGATCAGGATATTGCGGGCCTCGCGGTCGCCCTTCATGGCGAGTTTTACGCGGTCCTTCACGCCCATCTTCATAATGCGGTTCAGTGTCGATACGCGTTCGCTAGACACTTCGCCGTCGGACTGCATTTCGCCCAGGATCTTGTCGAATATCGCCTGCCGCTGTTCCCGTGTTTCCTGATAGATCTCTTCGATATAATCGAGGGCGAGCCAGGAATCGTCGGTTTCGGCATCGGCGACCTCGATATGTTCGGCGAGGAACATTATGTCCTCGACCGACAGGCCGGAACCGTCGAGGTCGGCGGAAAATTCGGCAGTTTCGACGAACTGTGCGGCGGCTTCCTTGCCCTGTGCGCGAAGCTCGCCGGCGATCTGCTGGGCGCCGAGCTCCTTTTCAAAAAACTCGCGCTTTGTTTCCAGCGCGCGGCGTTCGGCGTCGGGCGTCCGGCCGGGGTTTTTGAGTATCGCGTCGAGCAGGCCGGGCGTCGCGATCAGAAGCTGCTGGTTGAGCGAGAGCAGTTCGATAAGTTCGCCGCTGCGCGTATCGGCCGCTAATTTTACGATCGCGGACGGCGGCGTTTTTGTGTTGGCGATGATCGCTGCGTGCAGGTCCGGCGGCCAGTGCGTTTGTCCGGCAAAATACCCGAGCGCCCGCGGCGGAACGTCGTCCGCCTGAACGAGGCCTTTGAGAACGGCGACATCGTATCCCTGCAATGTTTTCTGCGAATTTTCGGCGAGCTCGGCGTCGCTGCTGCCGGCAAGCGACACGAGAACCTCGAGCAGATCCTGCGGCGGCAGCGGCAAAATACCCCGTGCGGCGGCAAGGCAGGCGGCGCGCGGCGCTGCACCCTCAATGACCGAACGGACAGCCGGATTTGTCGAGAATATTTCGGAACTCATAGACAGGCGGTGAGACGAAGGGCCGCGGCGCAATTATTAGCGGCGCGTTGGTAAATATTAACACAAACGGCGGGTTTCTTGACTAAGCAAATCACATAACATAGTTTAAAACGCGGCTATCGAAAGAGATCGACTTCTGTGCCGAACCTCAAAATCGAAAACAGGCCTAAATAGATGATAAAAGACGAAATAAAAAACCTAATAGAATCAAAAACTGCATGCATCGGCGTGATCGGGCTCGGGTACGTCGGGCTGCCTCTCATAGTGGAATTCTGCCTCAAGGGATTTAAGGGGATCGGGTTCGAGGTCGATACGAAAAAGGCCGACGAGATCAATTCGGGCAGCTCGTACATATCCGATGTCCCGTCGGAGAACTTGAAGAAATGCGTCGATGAAGGGCGGCTGTCCGCGACGACGGATTTTTCGAAATTGTCGGAATGCGACGCGATCGTCATCTGTGTGCCGACGCCGCTGCGAAAGACCAAGGACCCGGACATGTCGTTCATCCTGGCGGCCGGCGGCGAGATACAGAAATACATGCGGCCGGGGCAGTTGGTCATTCTGGAATCGACGACCTATCCGGGAACGACCGATGAGGTCCTTCAGCCGATGCTCGAAGAAGGCGGTTTGAAACTCGACAAGGATTTTCTGCTGGCTTTCTCGCCCGAACGCGTCGATCCGGGCAATCCGCAGTTTCAGACGCACAACATCCCGAAGGTCGTCGGCGGCGTTTCGAAGGATTCGACCGAGATCGCGGCGCTGCTTTACAGCCAGATCGTCGATACGGTGCATCCCGTTTCATCGGCGCGCGTGGCCGAGGCATGCAAGCTCTGGGAAAACACATTCCGGGCGATAAATATCGGGATGGCGAACGAGATGGCGCGGCTGTGCAACGCGTTGGGGATCGACACGTGGGAAGTGGTCCGCGCGGCGGCGACGAAGCCTTTCGGCTTCATGCCGTTCTATCCCGGGCCGGGCATCGGCGGCCACTGCATCCCGCTCGACCCGCATTACCTGTCGTGGAAGGCGCGGCAGCACGGGTTCGATTCACAGTTCATTTCGCTTGCCGAACAGGTAAATTCGAACATGCCGGGTTATGTCGTCAAGCTGGTCCAGCATGCGTTGAACGACGCGAAAAAGGCAGTGAACGGTTCGAAGATCCTGATCCTGGGCGTTGCGTACAAAAAGGACATCGACGATATGCGCGAGAGCCCTGCTTTGTCCGTGATCGACCTGCTGCGCGCAAAGGGTGCCGACGTTTCGTACCACGATCCGTTCGTGCCCGAGGTGACGTTCGACCACGCATACACGATCGGCGACGGCGAGCCGCTTTATAACCAGGAACTGACCGACGAGCTGATCCAAAATGCCGATTGCGTGATCATCTGTACCGAACACAGCGGTGTAGATTACGAACGCGTGTGCGAAGCGTCGAAGCTGGTGGTCGATACAAGAAATGCCCTGTCGGAAGAAAGAAGGAACGGCAGCAAGGCGAAGATCGTGAGGCTTTAGAGTGTACGACGGACCGATTTTGGCTCCGTAGGTGCCAGCCGTTTGTAGCCATGCAATGAGATCAGATTGCAAGCTCCGTAGGAGCGACCCGTGTGTTGGGCCGCTTCTGCGGAGCTTGTTGGTTGATCGGGGTAACGATTCCGGAAACGGGTCGCTCCTACGGAGCTTGGGGCTTTATTTTGCCGAGCGATGCAACAAACGGGACGCTCCTACTGAGCTCATGCATGCTGAACCTGTTGAAGGAAGGCGTACCGGCTAATCGTCGTACGTAAATATATATCTTTCATCGTATTCGACCTCAAACTTTGTTAGAAGCGTAATGTATTCAATGCGTGCGTCTTTCGACATGTGATGCTGCTCCTGGTTCAGAATATATCGGACGACATCGTCGATCTGGCTTTTGGAATATGAAAATGCTCCGAAGCCGTCCTGCCAGTTGAACCTGCCGCGGACCCATCCGCTTTCATTTATGAATTTCGACGAGCCTGACTTGATGTCCCGAACAAGATCGGAAAGCGATATTGAAGGTGTGATCGCAACAAGGATATGTGCGTGGTCGGGCATGCAAAAAATGGCAAGCAGTTTCTGACCACGTTCCTTTACGATACCGGTGATATATTTATGCAGCCTGTCGCGATTCTCTTTTGCGATCAAATTTTGCCTGCCTTCAACAGCGAAGACTATGTGAACGAATATTTGGGAGTAGGTATTAGCCATAAGAAAGCGATTATTGGCCGCCAATAAAAAAGACGCAAGCGGCGAGCCGGCGTCTTTTTTAATGTTGGTTGGATCGTCGGTTATTCCATCGGGAATCCGGCGGATTTCCAGGCGGCGGTTCCGCCTACTAGTGCGAATGCGTTTGAGTGGCCTTTTTGAATTAGTTCGTGTACCAGACCGGCACTTGTGTGTTCGTCCGGTCAGGAACAGTAGGCAATTATCTTTTTGCCTTTGGGGATTTTGTTCAGGTTTGCTTCGAGCGCGTTGGCCGGGATGTTGATGGCGCCTTTGATGTGCTCCATTTGGTAAGCCTCGGCCGTGCGCGTATCGATGAAGACGGCGTTTCCGGCGTCGAAATCCTTTTTAGCGTCGGCGAGCGTGATACGCGGAGCGTCGTCGCCCTCATGTTCATCGTGGCCGCCGGTCGATGCCGCGGGCGCCGGTGTCGGCGTTCTTGCATTTTCGACCTTTAAGGGCGGAGCAGGTTTCTGGCAGGCGATCGCAACGCCGAGCGTCGTGATGAGTGCCAATATTATCAATCTTTGCATTTATAAACTCCTGATGAATACCGGGATCATTTTTCGCCGAAGGCCGCAAGGACCTCGTCGGCGTGTTCCGATACGTTTACCTTATCAAATATTTTGGCGATCTTGCCATTCTCATCGATCAAAAACGTCTTGCGGTTCGTTCCCATGTACTTTTTGCCGTACATCGATTTTTCGCCCCAGACGCCGTAATCGCTGACGATCTTTTTGTCGGTGTCGGCCAGCAGAGTGAACGGCAGGTTGTATTTCGATATGAATTTCTGATGCGACTTTTCGTCGTCGGTCGAAACGCCGAGCACGGTGATGCCTTTTTCCTTGTAAACATCATCGGCGTCGCGGAAAGAGCACGCTTCCTTGGTGCAGCCGGGCGTGTCGTCCTTCGGATAAAAATAAAGAACGACGCGCTTTCCGGCGAAATCGCCAAGCTTTACAGTGTTTCCGTCCTGGTCGGCGGCCGAGAAATCAGGGGCCTTATCGCCTTCTTTTAACATTAGTCACCTCGTTCAAATATTTTGGAATATTCCGCGTTCGGTTGCAATAGAGACCAACTCTATTTTGCCTTGCCGAAATTCCACTTAACGCCGGTCGTGAACAGGAAATCGTTCTTTTCGGTGCCTTTCAGCGGGTCGTTGTTGAAGCGGTTCCCGACCGTAAAGTAAACGCCGACGCGTTTTGTGACGTCCGCCGAAAGCGTCGAATCGAAGATGAACCGGTATTCGTCCTTGTCGGTGACGTTCTGGTAAAAGGTGAACGTTTCCTGAAATTTCAGCCGGCCGTTGAATTTGTGTTTGAACGAAGTTCCGGCGAGCGCTTCGGGCGTATCGCTGTTATCGCCGGCCTGCCAGGTCCGGTTCCAGGCGGCGCCGACAAGCACGTCGAGCTCGGTATTGTCGTTCTTGATCGTATGATGGCCGAACCCGCCGCCGACGATCGAGCGGAAATGCAGTTTTTTCGGGCGGTCGCGTTCGAAATCGTACGAGCCGAATCCGAACATCCGGTCATTGATATTGCGGTCGTAGCGGCCGCCGCCCCACACGGCGTTCGATGTGGTGACGGCAACGCCGGAGCTGCGGCTTGTATGCCAGAGGCTGCGGGCGTAAACCGTGAGCTTTTCGTCGGTGCCTGCTTTGACGGCGCGGAGGCCGGTCGTCAGCGTCGCGGTCTTGGAATTTCCCGACGAATAGTTGTAGCCGATATTCGCGTTGCCGGACCATCCGTCGTAAAGGTCGAAGAACCTGCCGCCGAAAAGACGCGGCATCGGTTCGAGGGCCTTGTCCGAAGCCTGTGCGGGTTTCGGGGACGCGGCGGGCTTTTCATCGATCTTTGCCACGGTGGTTTCCGGGCGCGTCGACGTCGCGCCGCCGGCTTCGGGTTCGGGCGTTATGGCATCGACCATCGAGGCCGAGATCTTGATAACGCCGGCATAGGTCGTTTCGATCTCGACGGTTTCCTCGGAACGGCTGAGAACGGTGCCCGTAAGGCGGTCACCGTTCTTAAGCATGATGTGCTCGGCAAATGCCGGTGCCGAGGCAAGCGCAAGTATATTCAGGACCAATATTGCAGATAATAATCGCGTCATTACTTTTCTCGTCGGGATATGCCGAGTGCGGCGGAAAACAGAATAATCTTAGCATTATGAAAATAGAATGTGAATTAAAGCAGCTTATAGGGAAGTTTGCGCCGCGGGCCGTGTTTGATTAACCTAAATGCGATCGGAATGAAAAGGATCCCGGAAAAGAGAGCGCTCGAGCGGCTGCAGGAATTAAAGGACAATTTCGCTGCGAGGATCAGCAGCGAATACGAACACGCCGCGAAAAGCTGTGCGACATGCGAAACGAAGGGCGCGTGCTGCCTGGATGCGCATTTCGTGAATGTCCGGATAACAAGGATCGAGGCACGGGCGATCGCGAATGTTTTGGAGCGGCTGCCGGACGAAGATGCGGGACGGGTACGGGCACGGATAGAGAAAGCGGTAGAGAGATATGCCCTGACGGACGACGGCGATCCGGACCGGCAGACATACGCGTGCCCGCTATTCGAAAAGGACGCCGGATGCCTTGTGCATCGGGAAGGGAAGCCGGCGGCGTGCATTCATCACGCGTGTTACGAGAACGAACGCGACCTGCCGCCGGACAGCTTGCTGGAGGAACAGGAAACGATGATAGAAAGATTGGACGAAAGGGTTTACGGCACCCGCTCGAGGTGGATGCCGCTGCCCGTTTGGCTTTCGAAAATGCGCTAGGCCTTCTTAAGCTTGCCGCCGACGATCGCTGCAGGTATCAGCAGTGCAAGAAAGACGACGTGATACCAGACAGGCAGATAATTCCACGCCATTGCCTCGACCATTATCCCGACAAGCAGCAGCAGGATCCCGAGGATGAACGGCGCACGCCGATTCTCGCCCGCGGCGATGGCCGCAATAAAGCCGGACAAGACGGAAATGACGATGCTGCGGACGAGATGGAGCAGCAAGATCGACGATTCGGGTGAGAACGGTGCTCCGTTCGTTATTGCCCGTTCAAATGCCAATTGATGCGTGCCGTACCAATCCGGGCTAAGAGACATAATTACCTGATCGCTGCCGATCCACAGGACCGACCAAACGACGAATCCGGCAATCGCGCCGATAAATGATCTGATCATCTAATGTTTACTCTCCGGAGCCAAATAAAAAAAGGACAAGCGAAATTTACCCGGAAACTTCCCTTGCCCAAAGCTTTTTATTTTTGATTTTTGGTTTTACGTGATGAACGTGTTGGGATTATAAGAGAATATTTCCCGTCACACAAGCCCTCACGCGGTTATTTAATCTCCAGTTCAAACGGCAGCATCATCATTGCTTCGCCGCGCTGCATGCTTTCAAACAAATTGGCATAACGCAGTGCCCGGCGAGCGTCTTTTGGAAGGGCTTCGACGACGGCTTTTTGCGCTTCGAGCGTTCGGGCGTCCGCCGAATTGTCGCTGCCGAAGATAGTTTCCAGGAACGGCCGAGGTTCCGGGAACACCACGCGGCGAACGTCTTTGTCAGCGGGCAGGTTGGCGAGCTGTTTGGCGATGTCGATGGCTTTTTCGAGGCCGCCGAATTCGTCGATCAGGCCGTTCTGCTTTGCCTGTGTGCCGGTCCAGACGCGGCCCTGGCCGATGGCATTAACGTCCTCATCGGTCTTGCCGCGGCCGTTGGCGACCTTCGGAACGAAGTTGTTGTAATAGATGCTGTTGGCCTGTTCTTCCATTTTGGCACGCTCTTCGGGCGTCCATTTTTCGGTTTCGCGGAAAATGCCGGCGTTCTTTCCGCGCATAAGGTATTGGTTCGTGATCCCGAGCCAGTCATACATTCCCTTGACGACCGGTTTGCCCATAAATACGCCGATGGAACCGGTGATGGTGGTCGGTTCGGCGACGATCTTGTTGGCGTTGCAGGCGATGTAATATCCGCCGGACGCGGCGACGTCGCCCATCGAAACGACGACCGGTTTTTTGGCCTTGGCGTTTTCGAGCGCGTACCACATCAGATCGGACGCGAGGGCCGAGCCGCCCGGCGAATCGACGCGCAGTACTATGGCCTTGATCGTGCTGTCTGCCGCGGCTTTGTTAACGGCTTCGACTATCGTGTCGGAGCCGACCATTTCACCCGATAGCGGACCGCTGCTCGACTGCCCGATGTTTATTGCACCGGAAGCGTATATGACAGCGACGCGTTCGCCGTTATTGAGCCCGAGAGAATCTGAGGGAACTTCGCGATAGTCGCCGCCGCGGATGGTGCGGAGTTTTTCGTCGGCTTTGTATCCGAGCCGGTTCTTCAGCTCGTCGTAAACCTGTTCGCGGTAGAACGCTTCGTCGATCAAACCGAGCTGTTTTGCCTGGACGGCGTTATACGGCGCGGCGTCGATCAGGGCCTGGACGTCCTCGGGCGATTTATTGCGGGCTTCGGCGATGCCGCTGGTGAAGCGGCCGTAATATTCGTCAAGGATGGCGTTCGTCACCTCGGCCTGTCCTTCGGACATTTCCTTGCGGGTGTAGCGGTCGGGAGCGTTCTTGTATTTCGGGCCGATCTGGATCACGTCCGCTTCGATACCGAGCTTGTCGAGGGAACCTTTGTAGAACATCGCTTCGGCAGCAAATCCGTTGATATAGATATCGCCGGAAGGCGGCAAGAAAACCTTGTCGGCGCCGGTCGCGATGTAATATTCGCGATTCGTGCCTATTTCCATATAGGAATAGACCGGTTTGCCGGACGATTTGAATTCCTTGACGGCTTCGCGAAGCTCTTCGGCTTTGCCCCAGCCGATGCCGGGGAAATCAATGTCGAGCAGGACGGCGCCGACGCGGCTGTCGGCCTTGGCCTTGCGGAGCTGGGTCAAAAGGCTCGTGAACGACTGTGTTTGCTTGATGCCGAGGGCTTTTGCAAGTGGTTCTTCCGGAACGTAATCGGGAAGATCGCCCGAGACGCTTAGGACAAGTACGCTGTTGTTCGGGACGTCCGGGCGGCCGAGCGATTCGGCGATCAAGGCGAACCCGATAATACCAACGACGACAAGAACAAAAAGGATGCCGCCGATTATGAGAAGTATTTTTGCTGTTTTAGACGCTGCCATTATAGTTTTCGTGTCCGATCGCCGCTTAGTCTAACAATGCGATCAGGATGCACATAATACGTAGAATACGCCTAAAAGGTTTGAATCCCCTAAAAGAGCGAGCCCTGATTTTCCAGCACGGCCGGGTTTGTTACCGGCAGGCCGAGAAGACGCTGGAGTTTCTGGGCGGTCGCGGGTGCGTGGCCTTCGAAATGATTATCGACATAGACGAATATTTCGCGGCCCGGAATCTTGGTTATCGCGTCGGACCAGAGCCGCAGTTCGTCGTCGCGGACGCGATAGATGCGGTCGAAATGTTCGAGGTCGCGGGCGCCCATGACGCGAACATACGCAAAATCAGGCCCCGCGGAGGGCAATGCCGCGAACATAATTTCGCGGTCGATCCACGGGCCTTCGACCAGGGCGAGTGACACGCCCGTTTTTTCGAGTTCTTCGTAAGTCCAATCGATGAACCAGTCGGGATTGCGGAATTCGATCGCAAAGCGGAAGTTGTTCGGAAGTTCTGACAGGAAGCTTCGCAGATTCGACGCGTTCTCTTTGCTGCCGTCAAAGCTTGCGGGCAGCTGGATCAGCAGCAGGCCGAGTTTTTCGTTTAATAAGGCGACGCGGTGGAGGAATTCGTCCATGACGGGACCGCTGCCCGGGCCGAGGCTAAGGTCGTGCGTGACCTGTTTCGGTAGTTTTACGCTGAAACTGAAATTATCCGGTGTCTTCGCATACCAATTTTCAAAATTCGCCGCGGGCGGAATGCCGTAGGCGGTGGAATCTATCTCGATCGTATCGAAGACCTGTGCGTAGAGGCCGAGCATCTCGGGCTGTTTCGTGCCGCGCGGGTAGAAAACGGTGCTTCCGCCCGGCTGTGTTATCCAGTCGTCGTAGCCCCAGCTCTGGCATCCGATGCGGATCGAACTCATTTTTCTATCTTACACGTTATGAGGTTTACGGCGCCTGCTGCTTTTTCGCGTACGCCGGTGACGGTAAGGCCCGAATCGGCCGCGATGCGGGCGGTTTCGCGGTTGAAATGGTCATCGAACGTCGCGACGGTGACGATGCTCAGCAGGTCGAACACGGGGCCGAGGACGCCGTGCGGCCGGACGTGTTCGAGCAGGACGACGCTGCCGCCGGGACGAATGCAGCGGACCAATTCGGCAAATGCCTTTTCCGGCTGTGGGATGGAGCAAAAAACCAATGTCGCAAATGCTGCATCAAAACTGTTGTCGGCAAACGGAATAGAATGCGCATCGGCCTGTACGAGCCTGATAGAAGGAGCGCGGCGGCCCGCGGCGAATTCGAGCATGCGAAAAGAGATCTCGCTGGCGACGGCGGTGCGGTGCGGCGGATAGAACGGGAAGTTCAGGCCCGTTCCGGCCCCGACCTCGAGAATTTCGGCGTCGCGCGGCAGCATCGATAGTGCTTCTGCCCGCCATTTTGCTAGAAAACGGCGGTCGAGCGGTTTGAAGAACCAGTCGTAATAAGCAGCAAGTTTGTCGTATATTGCCGGCATATGTGTTGATTTCGTTTTACCCGAAATCCGGTTATAATTATATATTTACAACATTCCACGCGGCCGTGTCTGTGCGCGGGGCTTTAAGAATTATGGGAAAAAAAGGTTCGATCCTGGTTTGTGACGACGAAGAGATCATGCGTGACGTGCTCGAGACGATCCTCTCGGCGGCGGGCTACAAGGTCGATCTGGCGAAAACGGGCGAGGAAGCGGTAGAGGCCTTTACGCAGAAACCGTACGACGTTGTGCTGATGGACGTGTCGATGCCGGGCATGGGCGGGTTGACCGCGCTGGAACGATTGATCGAGCTCGATCCGGAGGCCGTAGTGCTGATGATCACGGCATACGCCACGTTCGATACGGCGATCTCGGCATGGGAAAAGGGCGCGGCCGGCGTCATTCGAAAGCCATTCCAGAACGAACAGATATTAACGCTTGTTGGCCGAGGCGTCGCAAAGCGCCGCCGTGAAGAAGAACACAAGAGCCTGCGTCATGCGATGGTCCGATCGGTTTCGCGTGAGGGGTTCATCGGCCGTTCGGATGTGATGGAGAGCGTGTTCCGCCTGGTCGAACGCGTCGCGCCGGCGCGATCGACGGTGCTGATCACAGGTGAAAGCGGAACGGGAAAGGAGCTTGTAGCAAAGGCGATCCATGAAGCAAGCCCGCGGGCCAACAGTCCGTTCGTAGTGGTCAATTGTTCTAATATCCCGTCGGAACTGCTCGAATCCGAACTGTTCGGCCATACAAAAGGCGCGTTCACCGGAGCAGTTGCAGCCAAAAAAGGATTATTCGAGGTCGCGGACACAGGTTCGATATTTTTGGACGAGATAGGCGACCTGAGGCCGGAAACTCAGGTGCGGCTTCTTCGCGTGATCCAGGAAAGGGAATTTACGCCGCTCGGCGATACCAGCCCGGTCAAGGTCGACGTTCGCATAATAGCCGCGACGAACGTAGACCTTAAAGAGGCCGTTCGCAACGGAACGTTTCGCGAGGACCTTTATTATCGGCTATCCGTCGTTCCGCTGGAACTGCCGCCGCTGCGCGACCGCCGCGAAGATATTTTGCCGCTTGCCCAGTATTTCATTCGGAAATATGCGGAAGAGAACGGGCGGCCAATATCGGAGATCCTGTCGCCCGAGGTGCTGTCGCTGCTCGAAAATTATAACTATCCCGGAAACGTACGCGAGCTCGAGAATATTATCGAACGGGCCGTCGTGATCGCTCCACGTGACGAAATTACGGTAGATTGCCTTCGCCAGGAAGTCCGCGACCCGGCGATGGCATTCGAAAATATGCGTGCCGCCGAAGGCACATCGGCAGACATAGACATTTCACGCGGCGTGAATTTTTACGACGAAGTGAAAAAGTTCGAGATCGACCTGATCCGCCGCGCCCTAGACCAAACCGGCGGCCACCAATCCCGCGCCGCCCGGTTGCTGGGCCTGAACGCAACGACGCTGAATTCTAAGATCAAGGCGTATAATATTATTCTTAGAACTCCTTGAGGCGCATTGGAAAATCCTTTACAGGCCGGTCTCCTGAGTCAGAAGAAGATAACCGCAGCTTCTGACATTATGCATGTTTTTCCGCATAGCCATGCATGAATCGTTACAATGCGCGCGCGCTATTTGCCCCTTCCAGTCGAGTTACGACCATTTCTTGGATCACCGACATCAAACTTTATTCACATTTTCGGGAAAAACTCTAGATTAATGGAGATTTCCTTAAGGCCTCTCACTCGTAGTTGTTGAGACCTGTGATGAGCAGGTTTCCGGGCGGAGGCCGTTAATCTTTAATTCACAAGTAGATACGCCAATCGCCAGCTTGTGGAAGCAGAATTGATGGGGCTACTCGGAACGGTTCTTGCGACAATTATAAATCACTCATACTTCTAACTCGACGTGAGACATCTCTACAGTCCTAATATTTGAGTTGGATATCGTATTCGCCCTAATACTGGACTTAATTTGGAGGTTAACTTATATGAAAAAACTGAGGATTTGGCCATCAAACGCAATAAAATTTTGCGGGATCATGACGGCCATCACCATTATTTTCACGGTTGCTCTTTCCGCTTTTGGACAGGGCACGCGTGGAACAATTAGGGGGACGGTAACCGACCCGAACGGTGCGGTGGTGCCGAATGCTACTGTTCGGCTGATAGATGCTACGAGAGGAGCCGAGGTCCGAACGACCACGGCGGGAAGTGATGGAACATACCAATTTCTTGAGATAGAGCCGGCACGGTACAACATTGTGGCCAGTGCCGCGAATTTCACTGAAACGAGATTGGTCGACGTTACGGTCGAGCC
>JAEZIT010000123.1 GCA_023436495.1 Acidobacteriota bacterium | reverse complement strand
TCGAACAGGAAACGACCGAAGCGACCGAGGATTCTCTGTTCGAATCATGGAACGAACTGCTTGAAAAACACGGTGCGGATGTTGATCGGTCATGGTTTACGACGACCGACCAGGACCGCGAAAAGATGCGTGAATTTCGGCATGCGCTGCCGGTCTCGGTGAATGAGCGGATCGTAAGATACGGCAGGAAAAAGGTCGGGACGGACATGGCGGTCCCGGACGCGAATTTTCCGGGTTTTTTGAGGTTCTATAAGGACACGCTTGATAAAAGCGGCTTGGACTACGTGATCTTCGGGCATATCGGCGACTGTCACCTTCACGCAAATATTTTGCCGAAGAACGAGGACGAAGCTACGGCGGCGAGGCATTTGTACGGCCGCTTCGTCGCGCAGGCTGTCATGCTCGGCGGGACGGTTTCGGCGGAGCATGGAATAGGTAAGCTCAAGAGCAAATATCTATATGTAATGATGGGCGAGCGATACCTGAACGAAATGGCCGAATTGAAGCGATCGCTCGATCCGAACGGCTTACTCGGCCGGGACAATATGTTCGACAGCAAATATTTGTAGTCGAGGGCGAAATTCCTGTTGACGCGGGGTGAAAGTGAGTTACAATCGACTCATTCATCCAATGTCAGCCTCAGCAGGGAAAAGGATCGGCCGCTATGATATCGGTGCCCCCTTAGGAGCAGGCGGTATGGGCGAGGTTTTTCTCGCACGCGACACCCAACTCGACCGCAATGTCGCACTAAAGCTTCTCTCTGACGAATTTACCAAGAATGAGGACCGGATGAAGCGCTTCGTACAGGAAGCCAAGACGGCCTCGGCACTAAATCACCCCAACATTATTGTCATCCACGAGATCGGCGAAAGCGAAGGCGCTCATTTTATTGCGACCGAGCACATCGAGGGCGAGACGCTTCGTGACCGGATCAATCGATCGGCCCTTAATATCGAGCAGATACTCGATATTGGGATCCAGGTTGCAAGCGCACTTGCCGCCGCGCACAAGGCAAACATCGTCCATCGCGACATCAAGCCCGAAAATATTATGCTTCGGCCCGACGGGTACGTTAAGGTGCTGGATTTCGGGCTGGCAAAGCTTACGGAAATGTCGCTGCTGAGCAATGGGGATTCGACTGCGGACACGCGCGTGTTCGTGAAGACTAACCCGGGAGCGGTACTCGGGACGACGTCGTACATGTCGCCGGAACAGGCCCGCGGAGCGCCGGATATAGATTGCCGCACCGATATTTTCAGTATCGGCGTGGTCTTGTACGAACTGTTAACAGGACGCGTGCCGTTCCAGGGCAGCTCCGCCGGCGAGGTGATCGGCGCGATAATGTACGAATCGGTAAAGCCGGTCGCACGATATGTTCACGATTGCCCGCCCGAATTGGAACGAATAATCACGAAAGCGCTTCAGAAAGACCCCGAAGAAAGATATCAGTCGGCAAAGGACCTCGGGAATGACCTAAAGAGCCTTCGGCGGCGCATGGAATTCGAGACCGAGCTCGAACGAAGCCTGATGCCGGACCGGGAAGAGCCCAAGCGTATTTCAATTGACCGGTCGTCCGATGCACCGGCCGTTTCAACCAGCTCCGGCGATGTTAAAGATGCTGTCCTGCTGACGGAGTTCATCAATTTAACGGGCGATCCGGTCTTTGACGGTACGATGAATGTTGCCCTCGCCATCACGCTCGAGCAATCGCCGTTCGTCGAAGTGTTTAACGACGCCCGCGTGCGACATTCGCTGCGGCTAATGGGCCGCGACCCGACAGAGCGGGTGACGAGGGAACTCGGCCGCGATATTTGCATGCGGCAAAGCCTGAAAGCTTACATAACGGGAACGATATCCTGCCTGGGGTCGACGTATGTCCTTACACTTGAAGCAATTAATGGCCGCAACGGCGACATTATCGGAAGGCAGCTCGAACAGACGGATTCGAAGGAAACCGTGCTGCAGGCGCTTGGGCGGGCCGCGGCCGGATTGCGGGAAAAGCTCGGCGAGAGTCTGAGTTCCATCGATATGTTCGACGCTCCGCTGCAGGAAGCGACCACGACGTCGATGGAGGCATTCAAATCGTATTCGCTGTTCCTTGAATATTACCGGAACGGCAAAACGCTGGAAGCGGTGCCGTTCGCAAAGCGGGCTCTGGAACTCGATCCCGGATTTGCGTCGGCTTACGTGATGCTGGCGATAATGTTTTACAACACCAACCAGCCGAAACTCGCGGCGGAGTATGCTGCGAAGGCTTTTGACCTGCGGGACAAGGTCAGCGAATACGAGCGGCTCCGGATCACAAATTTCTATCACAACATCGTCACCGGCGATCTTGAAAAACAGTTCGAATCGTTGAATATGTATAAGCGTTCGTATCCGCGGGACGCGATACCGCCCGTCGTGCTGTCGGACAGGTACGAATCGATCGGCCAGTTCGAAAAGGCCGTTGACGAGGCCCGCGAAGGGCTGCGAATAAATCCCACGTATGCTATTGCCACGCAGAATTTGTGCACTGCGTTGTTGAGAATAGACAAATTCGCCGAGGTGAATGAGCTTTGCAGCGAAGCGTTCAAGCAGGAAATGGACGGCGATTATTTTCACGAATTGCTGTACCAAACGGCCTTTGTTGCCGGCGACGCGGCAGCGATGGCGGCGCAGGTCGCGTGGTTTCACGGCCGTGAAGATGAGCATATCGCCGTTAACCTTCAGGCGTCCGGCGCGGCTTTTAACGGGCAATGGCGGAATTCATACGATCTTGCACGGCGAGCCATTGAGATCGCCACCCGCAGCGGAGCCGAAGAAAGCGCCGCCGAATATGCAGCGGAACAGGCCGTACGAATGGTGTTTTGGCGGTCGGGCAAGGGAATTCCCGTATCCGGTGATCCAGAATTAAGGCTGCCGCTGTTCACCCAAATTAAGCGGTCGCTGAATTTTGCACGAAATCGAGTGACGCTGTCGCGTGCGGCACTGGCGTTTGCGTTTGCCGGCTATCATAACGAGGCGAATGACCTATTTATTGAGATGTTGGCCGAGCGCCCGAAGGACACGATGCTCAATCACCTTTGGATCCCGATAGCACGTGCTGCGGGCCTGCTGCAGGAAAGGCGGTACGATGCCGCCGTGGCGGAGCTTGAGATAACGGAGCGGTTTGAGCGTGCGGGGCGATTCCTGCCGCAATATATACGCGGGATGGCGTATCAGAATTCGGGCCGAAAAAATGATGCGGTACGCGAATTCGATAAAGTACTCTTCCACCGCGGTGAAGCCCCGCTTTCGAGTATTTATCCGCTGGCGCAGCTTGCGAAGGCCCGAGCACTCGGCGACCGCGGCGAATACGAGAAATTCTTCGAACTCTGGAAATCCGCCGGCGGCGATATGCCCGCGTTATCCGCCGCGCGCGATGAATTTGCCGCCCTTAATTAATCCCACCGGTTTGCCGCCGCATCCGATCCACGGTTAAAATATCGTTTTGCAGCATCTTACGAAGGGGAGAGATGTATGATCAAAGCAATTCTTCTGGATTTCAACGGCGTGATCATTAATGACGAGCCGATCCAAATGAAGGCGTACCAGGACATTCTGGCAAAAGAGAACATAGCGCTTTCGGAAGCCGATTATTATTCGTGTCTCGGGATGGACGACGCGACGTTCATTCGAGAGGCATATAAACGGGCCGGCCGCGAACCGGAAACGAATAAGGTGCTGGAGATCGCGCTTGCGAAGACAGAGCGTTGGCGAGAGCTAGTCGCGAACAGTGTGCCGCTGTTCGACGGTATGGAGAATTTCATACGCAAAATGGCGAACGAATTCACGCTTGGGCTTGTCAGCATGGCCAGACGCGAAGAGATCGACATAGTGTTGGCGTCGACGGACCTAGCCGGGTTTTTCGCTGCAATTGTAAGCGCGGAAAATGTTTCCGCGTGCAAGCCGGACCCGGAATGTTATCGCCAGGGTTTTGCAATGCTCGATTCATACAGAACGGCGCGGGGACATCTGCCGATGACGCATAATGAATGCCTCGTTATCGAAGACAGCCCGCCGGGAATAAAGGCCGCAAGAGCCGCGGATCTGCCGACGTTGGGCGTTCTGAACACGGTTTCAGAAGCGGAAATGCGGGCCGCCGGAGCGGATTGGATCGCCGCGGACCTGAACGACTGGATGCCGGATTCAGTCCGGCGCGTTTACGCCTAAGTCTTTAAAATACTGCTATTTCGCAACAGCGGCGTGGTGAAACGCCGCCGAACTAACCTATTCTATGCCCGAACATCTTATATCGAAAGACGAAGCCATGGAGGACATGCTCGCGGCTTCGGCCTATCTTGCCGAAACTATCCGAAGCAATGACGGTTTTGCGGAAGCGATGAACACGATCGTGCCGATGTACCTTGCCAAAGGAGAAGTAGACATGGCGGCGGAGCTGTCGAATGCCGTGGACGATCCGTTCGTGCGTGACAGGCTGCTGTCGCAGGTGGCCGAAAAGTGTGCGGACATGGACGACGACGATTACGCGGTGCAGCTAGCCGAGGCGGTGGAAGACCACGGCATTCGGGCCGAAGCATTCGAGCGGATCGCGCTACTGAAGGCGTCAAAAGGGCAGCTAGAAAAGGCGGAATCGATCGCGGCGGAAATGCAGCATCCGGATTTTGTGTATGCGGCCATCGCCGTCAACAAAGCCGCGGCAGGCGACGACGCGGGAGCAGCCGCGGAACTGGAAAAGATCGAGTTTCCAGCGGCCATCGTGCACGCACTGCAGGCGATGGCGACGCAGCGTGCAGCGGCTGGCGAGCGGGACGCGGCGTCGGAATTGCTCACGCAAGCCGTCGGCGAAGCGGCCGAGATAGACCACGCGGAAGAGAAGATACGTTCGCTGTTCGAGATCGGGCAAAGCTATATCGAGGCGGGCCAAAACGAAAGAGCCGTCGAGGTATTTGAGGCCGCCCGCACGGAAGCTGAGCAATTGGGGAATGTTCACCGCGATTCTTTTCTAGCCAACGCGGCGCTGGGGTTTTTGCAGGGGGGAAATGTTGAAATGGCCGACCGGACGCTGGATTCGGTGGCGGATAAAACGCAGATATCGTCGGCTTTGCTTGGGTTTTCACGCGAGCTTTGGAAAAAAGAGGAGCGGGCCGATGCATTAGAGGCTTTGGAAGAGGCCTATTCGGTGCTGAAGTCCCAGCGGGAGGCGGAGACGCGCGATACGCGGTCGAAAATGCGGCTGTTTACGTCGATAGCGGCCCAATTTGCGGGGTTTGAAAAGGGCGAGCGGGCAATAGGTATTGCCGAAGAGATCGCCGACGACACCGAGAAAATGTCGGCCCTGACGCAGATCGCGCAGGTGCTGACGATGCGAAAAGAGAACGAACAGGCCCGGCAGGCCCTGAATTCCATACCTGACGACGGCCAGAGGGTCTTTGCGCTGCTGGGGATGAGCGACGCGGCGGAGAAAAACGGCGACCGCGATAAAGCCTTGTCGCTGCTGAACGAAGCCGCCGATCTCGGCGATACGGTGCCGCAATTGTCGGTCCGGACGGCGGCCTATAACGAGATGGTCAAGCGGTTCGCGGGCTTGGGCGATGCGGCGCGGGCGGCGGCGGTGAATGCCGCGAATATCGGTGCCATCGCGTCCATCCGGGACGAGAGCATACGGGCGGCAATGCTGGCGGCGTCGTATGAGACCGTTGAAAACACAGGACTTAAGTACGGCGACGACGAATGGGAGACCGTTCGGTCGCTGATCAGAAAGGTCGAGCTCGGTTAAGCCCGATCAATAAATATCGTTATTTACAAGGTCGCGGAACTCATCGCGTTGACGGATGAGTTCCGCCTTGTTGTTGGCGCGTATAAGTACGACTGGCGGTAAGAAGCGCCCGTTATATTGCATTGCCTGCGCCAGCGAGTAGGCGCCGCAATTCAGAAGGGCGAGTATTTCGCCCGGACGGGCATCGGCGGGCAAGAGCCGGTGTTCGGGAAGACGGCCCGCGCCTTCATGATCGAAATAAACGTCACCACCGTCGCATAAAGGGCCCGCAAGTTTATAACGGGTATCGTGGGGATGGCCGGCGCGTTGGGCGGAAATGAGATGGTAGTACCATTTGTACGTTTCCATTGACAGGAGAATATTGAAACCGGCGTCGGTCAACAGCCAGCGATCGGTTTCCGGGTTGGATCCATCCGGGGTATGCCGGGGCCGCGTTTTTGTGTTTCGGATCGTCGTCAGGCAGACGGCGGTGTCGGCGATGATCGAGCGGCCGGGTTCGAGCAGGAGCGTCAGGCCGTCGAGCAGGTGTTCGGCTCCGCAGTCGCGGGCAAAATCCTTCACCGCGTTCCAGGCGCTGCCGACGGCGTCGGCGGGTTCGAAATCGGCGGCGAACATATCGCGTTGTTCGGCGGGGAATTCGGACGTCTGCAACGCGCCTCTCAGGTAATTGACAGGGAAGCCGCCGCCGAGGTTTACGTGGCCCAGGCGAATGCCGGCTTCGGCGTCGATCCTCATCAGGCTGTCGAACAGCATACGGAACGCGTCGGCATAGGCTTCGGGTTCAGGGAGCTGCGATCCGATGTGCAGATGGATGCCGGTGAGGTTCAGGTGCGGCGAATCCTTATATTTGCGGAACGCGTCGAAGGCCTCGTCGGGCATCATTCCGAATTTGGATGTCAGCAGGGCGGTCTGCAGGCCGCTGTGCGTTCCGGTTTTTATCTCGGGGACGAGGCGGAGGCTGACGTTTGCACGTTTTCCGGCCTTTTTCGCCGTTTCTTCGATCAGCGAAAGCTCGTAGAGGGAATCGACCTGAATGGCGTAGATCTCGTTCTCGATCGCGAGTTCGAGTTCCCAAACCTCTTTGCTGTTTCCGTTGAAATTTATCTGATCGCCGGTAAAGCCGACCTGCAGCGCCTTCCACAATTCGCCGCCGGAATTTACTTCGATGTCGGAGCCGGCGTCTTTTACGGCGCGCAGGATGCCCATCGTGGACATCGCCTTGGCGGCGTAGCAGAGCTTGAGCGGCCTATCGATCACAGCGGCCGCTTTTTTGATGCGGTCTATGTTGTGCCGGACGCGCGATTCGCTGAAGACGAAAAGCGGCGTGCCGTATTGCTTGGCGAGCTCGACCGCATCGACGCCGTCGATATGAAGTACACCGTTCTTTTCTTCGAGAAAATTCTCGATCTGCCAGGACATTTTAGGTCAATTATTTTCAGAAATTTAGCCAAAGCCAGCGGCAATTTATAAGATCAGGTTCTGTGCGACAGCTTCGGACAGTCACGATCCAAATTAGAATTTACTTCTTCGTCAATTGGATGCCGGTCCCGCGCGGGTGAAGTCCCGGGAGCGAGATGGGCAGTTTGCCTGTGACGTCCTGCATGCCGAGCAATGCACGGGCCGACGCCCGCTGGAGGCTCGGCATGTCGCCGTAGGCTACGACGTAGGTCTTCATTTCGGGGAACGACGAAAGAACGTACGGGTTGCCGAAGCTGATGCCGATGACGGTCTTGCCGGAGGCGAGGGCTTCGCGAAGGATGGCGGCGCCGTTTTCGGGGACGCCGACGCTGTTCTTCGCCCCGGAGCGGACCCGGCCGTAGAGCCCGACGATGACGACGTCGGATTCAGCGACGGCCTTTCGTGCCGCGTCGACCTGTTCCGTCACGGAATTTTCCTGAATGTAGCCCTGGGCGAACCTCAGGCCGTTGGCACGCAGCGTTCCGGCGAAGCTTCCCATGGTGCCGGGGCCATCGAAGCCGTTGGAAATACCGATGACAGCGATCTTTTTCGAGCGGTCGACGGGCATCGCGCCGTTTTCCAGCCGGACGAGCGTGATGGCTTTTGCTCCGATCTCGTCAGCAAGCGCGGCGGTGTCCGGGCCGGAGACGATCTTGTCGATCTGGTCGATGGGCGTGATCTTCCGGTCGAACAGGCCGACCTCGTATTTCCACGCGATCTGTCGGCGGACCGATCGGTCAAGGTGTTCTTCGGGAATGCGGCCGCTCTTGACGGCTTCCTTCAGGCCGCGGAGCATCGCATCGACGTCGGCGGGTTTTTCAAGAATGTCGGTGCCGGCGAGAAACGCGCGGACGCCGGCCTCTTCCTGTGAGAAATAGATGGTCAGGCCGCTCATGCTCATCGCGTCCGAAACGATCAGGCCGTCAAAACCCATGTCCTTGCGGAGAATATCCGTCTGGACCTTTGTCGAGAGCGTGGCGGGAACGGTCGCGTTCTCGGTGATGATCTCGGCGCCGTATTCGGCGTCGCCCTGAATGAAATTCTTGAGCGGTTTGATCTCTTCGCCGTCGATCTGCGGCAGGCCGATGTGCGCGATCATTATTGACCCGATGCCCGCATCGACAGCGCGGCGAAATGGTACGAGTTCGGTCTTTTCCAGGCTTTCGCGGCTGTGATCGATGATAGGCAGGCCGCGATGCGAATCGACGTTGGTGTCGCCGTGGCCGGGAAAATGTTTGGCCGTCGCGATGACACGCTGGCTTTGTACGCCTTCGGCAAATGCGACGCCGTATTTTGCGACCTCTTCGGGGTCCTCGCCGAAGCTGCGGACATTGATCACAGGATTATCGGCGTTATTGTTAACGTCGAGCACGGGTGCATAAACGTGCTGGATGCCGATGGCGCGGGCTTCGCGGCCCGTGACCTCGCCCATCTTGCGGGCGTATTCGGGATTGCCGGTGGCGGCGACGGCCATTGCCCAAGGGAAATTCACGGTATCGCTAAAACGCATGCCGATGCCGGTTTCGGCGTCGAGCGACATAAGCAGCGGAATTTTCGCGGCCTCCTGCATGCGGTTCGCGAGGATCGTGGTCTCATAGACCGGCGCGCCGAAAAAGATGATGCCGCCCAATTTGTTATCGACGACGTGGCGCCGAAGATCCTTGTAAAATTCGCTGTTCTGATTGGCGAACCGGGCGTTAATGCCGATGTGGACGAGCTGTCCGACCTTTTCGTCGACGGTCATCTTTTTGACCTGTTTTTCGGCGAATTTTCGGGCCTTTTCAGACGGCGCGAGCTTTCGGCCCGGCTGCGGATCGGTTGCCGCGGCCTGACGGGAATTCTCGCCGCCGGGACGCGGAGACGCAGAGACAATTGGAGCGGCGAAAACGGCCGCCAGCAGGATCGAACTAATAAGCGATTTCATCATTTTTAACGGGCAAAACAAGAGTTGCAATAAGTGCTACGGCAAGCGTCGTAAGGCTGCCGATAAGGGCGTACCAGGGCCAGGCGATCTTTGTCGCCAAAAGAATATAGAGCATCAGCGCGCAGCTCGCGATCATACCGATGAGAGCGTGCTTTTCGCGTGCCTTTTTAAGGAACGCGCCGATCAGGAAAACGCCGAGGACCGGGCCGTTGAAGAGCGACGCGACGGACAGAGCCAGATTGAGCGCCGATTCGCCTGTCTGCATGAACAGGATGGCCATTATGACCTGGACGATGCCGATGATAACGGTCAGCCAGCCGGAGAGTTTTAACAGTTTGCTGTCGGAGACCGCTCCGGCGAACGGTTTGTAAAGGTCGTTGATCGCGGTCGATGCGATCGAATTAAGCGAAGACGACAGCGCCGCGGCGAAGATCGCGGCAACGACGAGGCCGGACAAACCGGCGGGCATGTGCTGCGTTATGAAATCCGGGAAGACCTGATCACCCTTGGCGAACGGGAACGTCGCGGGAACGCCCGAACCGGCAACGCCTGCCTGTGCGTATTCGGCTGCGTTGTACGGAGCGTAAAACGCGAAAAGCAGAACGCCGATGAACAGGAAGCCGATAAATTGGCCGAGAACGACGAGGCCCGACGACAACAACGCCGTCGAAGCCGACGCGGGCCGGTCGGTGCAGAGATAACGCTGAACAAGGTATTGGTCGGTACCATGCGTGGACATCGTCAGAAAACAGCCGCCGAACAGGCCGCCCCAAAACGTGTATGTTTTGGTCATGTCCCATGTGAAATCGAATATATCGAATTTGTCGAACTGCCTGCCGATATCGAGTGCCGCCGCGAAGCCGCCGTCGATGTTCTGGATCAGGACGACCGCCGCGGCGATCGCTCCGCCGATGTAAATGACGAGCTGGACCGCTTCGACCCAGATAACGGCTTCGATGCCGCCGTAGAAGGTGAAAACGATCATCACGATCCCGAGCAGGATTATCGAACCGATGATGACGGTCGTCGTGTCGGAGCCGGGGTTGAACGAATGATAAACGGCCGCGAGGACGATCGCCGTCAGCAAGAGACGGATGCCGTCCGCGATGTTGCGCATTATCACGAACAAGCCGGACGCGAGCATCTTGACCCGGTTGCCGAAGCGTTCGCCGAGGAGCTGGTAAACGGTCTGCAGCTCGCCTTTGAAATAAAGCGGAATAAAGATCAGCGAAATGACGATGCGGCCCAGAAGATAACCGAAAACGAGCTGCAGGAACTGGAAATTGCCGTTTCGCGCGAACGCGATGCCGGGGACGGAAACGAACGTGATCGTGCTGGTTTCCGTCGCGACGATCGACATTGCGATCGCCCACCAGGGCACGCTGCGGTCGCCGACGAAATAGTCTTCGGTCGTTTCCTGCTTGCCCGCGTACCAAATGCCGAAAGCCGTGATCCCGATCAGGTAGCCGAATATTATGACGAGGTCGATTGTTTGCATTACGTTCGTTTAAGCCGCTGTTTTTCGAAATCCCTGAAAGTTAGTATCTCAGTTTGACCAAAGGACTTAAGGGCAACCAGATCCTCGTCGCCGGTGATCAGGAAATCCGCACTGCCGTCTTTGGCAAGAGCCGGGAGAAAATTGTCCTTCGGGTCGATACAGGCATCGACCGCGGATGTAACATCGACGATCTGCCGTATATATCGAATAGGTCGAGCAATTCCGTCGAAAACAATAAAACAAGTTCGTCCCTTTCGAAAAGCACGTCGAGGGCAACCAGCTTATTTGAGATCAAGTAGCTTATCCCAGGTCTGTATCGAGGATCGCTCTAATATTCATTCCGCTGGGAGTAGCGCCGGCCTCGAATTGAATCGACTTCTTGTTTGATCTCCTCTATTTCGGGCGCAGAATCGACGGACCGAAGCTTGTTCAGAAGGAATTGGAAATTCTTTTTTCGCTCCGGGAGGGAATCGGCACTGATACCCGATTCGATGAGGTATTCAACGACGGCCTTAATGTCTCGGCCCGTCTCGCGTGCCCTTTTCTTAAGCGCGAATTCAACCTCTTTTGGCAGCGAAATTGTTAATTCCATTGACGTTCCCTCCGCGGGGGCTATTTTACCACAGCGATCTCAAGAGCTTTTTCTACAACGAAATCCGTTTTTCTCAATGCTGTTTCGGCATTTTCGCGGCCGACGGACGCTTTTGCCATCACGAGCGCCACGCGAAGGTCGCCGCCTGCATCATCGATCAAGGCGGAAGCCTCCGATTCGCTTCGGCCGGTCTCGGCCATCAAAATTCGCAGCGAACGTTCGCGAAGCTTTTCGTTTGATGACTTTAAGTTGGTCATCCGGTTGCCTTTGACGTATCCGAGGCGGATCATCGCGACGGTCGAGATCATATTCAGGACCATCTTCTGCGCGGTGCCGGCCTTCATTCGGGTCGAACCGGTAATAGCTTCGGGGCCGACGACGGTTTCGATCGCGACCTCGGCGGCGCGGGCGATCTTGGAATCCGGGACGCAGACGATGCATGCCGTGAAGCACCCGAGTTCGCGTGCATATTCGACCGCGCCGTTCGTATATGGCGTACGGCCGGAAGCGGCGATGCCGACGAGTGCGTCGTTGCCGGTAAGGCCGCGCTTTTTCAGATCTTCGACGGCTGCTTCGCGGTTATCTTCGCTTGCTTCGGTCGCTTTGTAAAGAGCTTCGTAGCCGCCGGCGATGACGCCCTGCACCAGGTCGTAAGAGACGCCGTATGTCGGCGGGATCTCGGAAGCGTCGAGCACGCCAAGTCGGCCGCTGGTCCCGGTGCCGACGTAGAACAGCCGGCCGCCGCCGCGAAGGCGTTCGACGATCTTGTCGATAGCATCGGCGATCTGCGGGAGCACGGCTTCGACCGCGTCGGCGACGGACTTGTCCTCATCGTTGATAAGTTTGACGGCTTCGAGCGTGGAGGCCTTATCAATCGCGTTGGTTTTCGGATTTTCGCGTTCAGTAACTGGCAGCATGTTGCGTCGGATGGCTTTATTATCGGCATCGGAGACGAAACTGTCAATTATTCTTATGGTTTTTGGAATTGTTGTAAGAGATTCGAATAATAAAAAAGGGCGGCTTCGCGGCCACCCCTTTTTCTTGAACATACCCCATGGGAGCTTAATGCTCTTTGTTGCCGCGTTTGAGGAATCCGTACGCCAGTCCGGCGCCGACGGCTACCGCCGCCGCTCCGGCCGCGGCTGTCAACGCAGGGCGAAGCGACGCCTGCGTGTAAATGCTGCTTTCGGCGACGTATCCACTATAGTCTCCGCGTTCCTTTAACCGGTCGTCGTTCGATTCGTAGAGCGATTCGAGTCGGCCCGTGCCGCTCGGTTCGTCGGACATCGTCTGTCCCATCATCGTCGTTTCCATCACTTTATCGGCGAGCCGCGGCATGTATTTGCCCATAACGGAAAGAGCTTTGCCTCCGGCTCCGACAAAGACGTCGCGGACCGGATGTTCGGCGCAATGCAGGATCGCTTCGGCAACCGTTTCCGGAGCATAAACCGGCGGCGGATTTTCCGGCGAGATGTTCATGTAATTCCGCGCATGCTCTTTGTAGGGCGTGTCGATCGCGCTTGGTTTGATCAGCGTGACGGAAACGGGTGCGTCGTCCGCTTCGAGCTCCATTCGGAGCGCGTCGGTAAATCCTTTGACGGCATGTTTCGACGCGCAGTACATTCCCTGAAGCGGGATCGCGCGGTCGGACAAAGTGCTGCCAATATTAATAATCGCACCGCCGTAGATCTTAAGATTGCGCGCAGCGGCAAGCGACCCGTAGACGACGCCCCAGAAATTCGTCTCGAAAAGCTGCCGAAGGTCTTCGATGGGTACATCGAGGAGCTTTCCGTAGATCGATACGCCGGCGTTGTTGACCCAGGTATCGAAATTGCCGAATTTGTTGAGCGCTTCGGCTTCTATTTTCTTAATGTCGCCTTCGTTCCCGACATCGGCCGACACGGCAATGGCCTGGCCGCCCATGCCGTTTATTTCGACGGCCAGGTCATTCAAAGACTGTTCGTTTCGCGCCGCTAACACGACGCGCGCTCCGCGCTGCGCCGCCATGCGGGCGGTGACAAGCCCGATGCCGCTGGTCGCGCCGGTGATGATCATCACCTGCTCTTCTAACTTCTTTAATTTTAATCCCATCGATCGTAATACCTCCCGGATATTAAGCCTTTCGGACCTCCGCTCTTGCGGGCGCCGCGGTCGAGCTCGAAAGGGAGCTCGGCGCGTTTAGATTTGCTCCTTCGTCAATGCCGACACCGAGCCGTTCGACCAACTCGCCGCCGAGCCATCCGCCAACCAGCGCCAATCCGGCGCCGATGAACGAGAGAATGCTCGCGAGCATTTCCGGGCGATCGGGCGCGTTGTATCTCACCAGCCAGCTGCCGATAAAGAAGAGGACGACCGTCATATTTGTAAGGCCGTGTGCAAGGCCGATCGTTTTAGCACGCGTTCCCTTGGGAATGGCGAACCAATCGATCCAGCCAAAGGGCGCGGCAAGCAATCCGCCAATGATACCGGCGGTGATCATCCAATACGCGACGACCGCCATCATCGGACCGCCCCAGATGAGATGCACCACGTCGAAAACCACGCCCGTCGCTAACAGACCGAGCGGAAACACGATCAAAATGGGATGAATTGCATGGCCGAATAATTTTGCTCTGCTTTCCATATACGTATCTCCTTTGTTCTCAATAACGGAGAACTGTTTCGATTCAGAACACTTTTGTGATCGAACCCTATATGGTGCAAGCGGTATGCCGAGAGAAGCGTTTTTACGCTATCGCGAGCCGTTTTTCAGGTTTTGGAGGGACATAAGCGCCGCGGCATGGGCGGGCAGCATCCGGGGTTGTGTGAGATATGCCAGCGGCGCGGTCTTTCGGACCGTTTCCAGCATTGGGTCGGTGAGAAGCGGGCCGGCGTTGAAGACGCTGCCGACGCAGCCGATCGGTACTTTCCGGCGTTCGAGCTTTAGTTTAGTGATCACGGCGCATGCGGCGAGGCCGAGTTCGTAACCGGCATTCTTAAGGATATCGACGGCGATCTCGTCGCCTTCCTGCGCGGTTTCGACGACGAAGCGGGCGAATCCCGCGATGCGGCTGTTGTCGATCTGGGGCGAATAGATGGCGACGATCAAGTTTTCCGGGCCCGACGCGCGGAAGTATTCGGCGGCCTTTTCGCTTAATTTTGTCTGCCGGCCGCGGCCGTCGGAGGCTTTTGCGATCTGGTGCAGGGCATGCTGTGCGATGCCGACGCCACCGCCTTCGTCACCGGCGAGCGGGCCCCAGCCGCCGGAAATAGCAATTTCGCCGGCGTCGTTACGCCCGAGACAGATCGAACCGGTTCCGGCGATAACGACAAGGCCGGGTTTGCCGAGCGTCGTGCCGTAAAGGGCGATCTCGGCATCCGTGATGACGGTCGTGCGCTTGACCTTGAGCCGGTCCATGAAGCTTTCGCGGACGCGGGCGCGAAGGTCCTGCCTGCGGACGCCGGCAAGGCCGAGCGTTGCGGCGACGATATCGCCGCGGGAAAAACCGTTGGAATCAGTGGCCTCGTCTACGGCCTTTGCGATATTGGAGACGGCGGTTTCCACACCGACGCGGAGCGGGTTGGAAGGGCCGGCGATGCCCTCGCTGACGACCTCTTTCTTTTCATTCATTATGGCGACGTGCGTTTTCGTTCCGCCGCCGTCAACCCCAAGAAACAGTTGAGGGAATTTGCGTTTGCGGCCGTTTTTTGAGGAGGTGTTCGCCATTTATAGAATGTTCGGTTACTTACATCTTTCCACCTCACATTTTTCGACAAACTTGACATATAATCAAATTTAAATGATTTTATGTTGTCAATAAATATGCGTGATGTATAATGCATCAGGCATTTCTATTTAATGTATCCAATAAGATTATGGAAATCAGACAACTCAAGGCGTTCCTTGCGATCGCGGAGGCGAAGACGTTCACGGCCGGCGCCCGCCGCGTGAACGTGACACAGGCCGCAATTTCAATGCAGATCAGACAGCTCGAGGACGAGGTCGGCCTGCCGCTGTTTACGCGTACGCCGCGCCGCGTGATATTGACGGAAGCGGGCGAATACCTGCTGGAGCGTGCGCGGAAGATACTCCGGGAACATGACAGCGCGATCGCGGAGATAGCCGAGGTCGCCGGCGCAGAGCACGGCCGCCTGAGGATCGGGACGGCGTCGGGGACATTTGCGATGCAGCAGCTGCCGTCGATCATGCAGCGTCTGAAGGAAAAATTCCCGAATTCAGAGCTTACCGTTTCTTCGGGTACGAGCCAGCGGCTGGTGGACAAAATGATGCACGGCGAGATCGACACGGCTTTTATCTCGCTGCCGGTCGATAATTCGAACGTCACGTGCGAATCGCTATTCAGCGACGAGATAGTCGCGATCGCGAATCCGCACCATCCGCTTGCGAACGAGAAATTCATCAGCGCGGCGACGCTGGCGGGCGAGAAACTCATCCTCGGCGAACGCGGCGGGAATACGCGGCGAATGATCGACGAATTTTTCGCAGCCGCTAACGTCAAACCTAACATCACGATGGAACTGTCGCGGCAGGAAGCCGTGAACGAGATGGTCATGAATGGCCTCGGGGTTGGGATGGCAGGAGCGAAATCGGTCGCGAGGGAGATCCGCGACGGGCGGTTGATATCGTGGCTGATCGAAGGCGCGGAGATCAAATGGGAACTCGGGCTGGCGCGGCTGCGCGGCGGGCATTTTTCGCCGATCGGGAAGGAATTCGTTCGGCTGTGCAAGGAAAGCTTTGCCGAACGCGAAAAGGAGCTGAAGGCGAAGAGGTAGAAAATTCGTCCACAGATGAACGCTGATGGACACAGTTGAAAAAAAGATGATCTTAAGGCGGAAAGTTTCATTCAGTTTGGTTCGGGTAAGAGCGGCCGCGGCAATTGCCTTTCTTATCTGTGTTTATCTATGCACATCTGTGGAGAAGATTTCTGCACAGGGCCTGCCGGTCGTTGCTCCTGCGTCGGTCGGGATGAACGCGGCGAAGTTAAACCAGATCGAGGCGCTTGTGAACGCGGACATCGCAGCGAAGAAGCTGCCGGGTGCGGTCGTCGTCATCGGACACAAAGGAAAGATCGTTTACCGCAAGGCGTTCGGCAACAGGTCGCTGGTGCCGACAGTCGAGAAGATGACCGTCGATACGATCTTCGACGTGGCGTCGCTCACCAAGCCGGTCGCCACGGCGACTTCGATAATGATCCTGATCGAGCAGGGAAAGCTTAGATTAAACGACACTATCGGTAAGTTCATCCCCGAGATCGACGACGAACAGGCCAAACGCGTTACCATCCAACAGCTCCTAACCCACACCTCAGGTTATCGCCCCGATTTCGACCTCGGAGAGAAATGGACCGGCCGCGATGGGATGGTCGAGGCACTGAAGAAAGAGAAACTGCGAAACCCGCCGGGGACTAGGTTTGTTTATTCGGATATCGGGTTTATCGTGTTGGGGGAGATTACCCAAAGGGTAAGTGGATTAGGCGTTTCGTCTTTTTCGAATACCGCTGTGTTTGATCCGCTTCTCAATCGACAGACATTCTTTGCAAATCTTAGAAACCGTGTTTTCGACAACTGGGTTTCGATTCCCGGTGGAGTCACGACTGAGTATCGGAATGACCTAAAGGAAATCGCCCCGACGGAAAATATAAGAGGACAAAACAGCTATCTGGGAGCCGGGTTCAGTGGGGACGAAAAAACTGGTAATGAGGTCCTTCGCGGCGCAGTTCATGATCCTACGGCTTTCCGTATGGGTGGTGTGGCCGGCCACGCGGGGCTTTTCTCAACAGCCGATGACCTTGCTCGCTACGCACAGATGCTGCTCAACGGCGGTGTGATCGATGGGAAGCGGGTAATGTCGGCGCAGACAGTGGCGAGGATGACGTCGCCGTATGTGGTTTCGGAGGACGGGATGACGCGGGGGCTCGGGTGGGACATGAACACGGGGTTCTCATCGAACCGCGGCGACCTTTTGCCGCTGGGGTCGTTCGGGCATACGGGTTTTACAGGCACTTCGCTGTGGATCGATCCTGCTTCGCAGACGTTTGTCGTTTTCTTATCAAATCGCGTTCACCCGGACGGAAAGGGTGACGTGACACCGCTGCGTTCGCGGGTCGCGACGGTTGCCGCAGCGGCAATAGAGGACGCCCCGATCGATAAATGGAAAGAATCTGAAGAAAGGCATAACGCAGCGGTGGCCGCGCAGATACCGAAGTTCAGGGAGCAGGTTGAGGCCGCTAGGAAAGCAGCCCAAACAGCCACGCTTCAGCTTCCCGGCGGCTCGTCCGCTCGGATGCCTGGATCCACTCCGGGCGCGGCTGCCGTGCCGGTATTGAACGGCATCGACGTCCTGGAGAAGAGCGGCTTCAAGGAACTCGAGGGCAAGAAGATCGGCTTGGTAACTAATCACACCGGCCGCAATCTGGCAGGGAAGTCGACGATCGACATTTTGCACGAGGCGAAGAATGTTGAGTTAGTTTCACTGTTCGCGCCGGAGCACGGCATTCGCGGCGAGCTCGACACGGAGAAGATCGACGATACGAAAGACGAGAAGACGGGGCTGCCGGTTTATTCGCTGTATAAGGACGGAATGCGTCGGCCGAAGCCGGAACAGCTAGCGGGCTTGGACGCGATCGTTTACGACATTCAGGATATCGGCGCTCGATTCTACACCTATACCGCCACGCTGAAGAACGTGATGGAGGAAGCCGCGAAGGCGAAGATCCCGGTTTACGTGCTGGATAGGCCGAATCCGATCAACGGCGTCGATGTCGAAGGCTCGCTCGCGGCCGAGGACAAACTCGCGTTTATCGCGGCGCATACGATCTCGGTCCGCTACGGCCTGACGATCGGCGAACTCGGGCAGATGATGAATACCGAGCGGAAGATCGGTGCCGACCTGCGCGTGATCAAGATGGAAGGCTGGCAGCGGGCGATGTGGTTCGACGAGACCGGGCAGACGTGGGTAAATCCGTCGCCGAACATGCGTTCGCTGACGCAGGCGACACTTTATCCGGGAATCGGCCTGCTGGAGACGACGAACGTGTCTGTAGGGCGCGGGACAGATACACCGTTCGAGGTCGTCGGCGCACCGTGGATGGATGGGCAAAAACTCGCGGCCTATTTGAACGGACGCGGGCTGAAAGGGGTGCGCTTCGTACCCATTCGATTCCGCCCGAACGCATCGGTTTTCAAGGACGAGAACCTGAGCGGCATCAATATTGTCATTACCGACCGCAAATCGTTCGAGAGCGTCCGGACAGGTATCGAGATCGCCGCGGCCTTGCGAAAGCTCTATCCGAACGATTGGCAGGCTGATCGATACCTGCGGCTTTTGGTCAATCAGGACGTGCTTGATCGATTAAAAAGCGGGGAATCGCCCGAGGCGATCGAACGTTCATGGCAGGATGATCTTCAGAAATTTAAAACCCGAAGTCAGGAATTTTTACTTTACAAATAACCCATTTCGGTTTATAAGGTTTTCAGTTCAAAATTAACAACAAATTAGGTCCTATTTAAGTTTTCTGACAAAGACGGCCCAATTTTTTATGGACTAATCGATAACTAAAGCTTTACGAATTCCACAAAACGCTAAGCAATGCTTATGGTTAGCTGTTGAAAATCTAAGAAAAGGAGAGGCGGATCGCAATGAAGAAAGATCTTAAGCGGATAGTCGGAATTTTGGGCTGTCTCACTCTGATCGTGGCTGCGGCTGCGATTTCGGGCGTTGCCCAGACCGTCAGCGGTACCCTTCGGGGTACGGTAACGGATACAAACGGCGCACTCGTGCCGAACGCGACGATCGTCGCACGAAATACGGAAACAGGCTTGGAACGGACGGTCGTCACTTCGGGTGACGGCCTTTTTAATATTACGTTCCTGCCGATCGGCATCTACACGGTCGAGGCAACGCGAAACGACTTTAACAAAGTCACGCGCGAGAATGTAAGGATCAGCCTCAATGAGACGACCGTCCTGGACATCGGCCTTTCGCCGACGGTCGCAGGCGAGGTCACAATCACGGCCGAGCCTCCGCCGATCAATTCAACAAGCCAACAGATCGCCGGAACTCTGACCAGCGAACGGATCATGGACCGTCCGGTCGCCAATCAATCGAATTTCCTGACGCTTGCGGAAACGTTCACCGGGTACCAGGAAAACCCGACCAGCGGACAAAATAATCCGACTTCTTCTTCTGGATCGTCGATCAATTTCAACGGGACGGGCAGCCGCGGAGCGACGTTCCAGATCAACGGGGTAAATAACGACGATTCGTCTGAGAACCAGAACCGGCAGGGTGCGTCGCTCGCGACGATCAAGGAATTTCAGGTAATTACTAACAGCTACACTGCGGAATTCGGCCGCGGGTACGGTGCCGTCGTGCTGGTCCAGACAAAAGGCGGCACAAATAAAATTGACGGCGAAGCATATCTGTATCATAACGATCAGGCGTTAAATGCAAAGTCTTTTTTTAGCCATGGAAAAAAGCCGGTATTTCGTAGAAATCAGTTCGGCGGTGTCGTAGGATTTCCGATTTGGCCGAATAAATTATTCGGTTTTGTGAGCATCGACGAGGTGAGGAACACCGGGGCAAACACATTCAGCCGCGATTTGCCGACGGCTGCCGAGCGGAATCCTGCGAACTGGTTCACTGCACCCGGGGCTAATACGCGCGATACTCCTGCGAACCGTGCCTTCATCCAATCGGTTTTTGATAGGTTCAATGGACTGACGCCAAACGATCCGCGATCACAGCGGGCGTTCGTTGGGGTCCAGGGATTTGATTTTCCGGCGAACGATTATTCGGCACGTGTTGACTGGAATGCGACGAGCAAAGATTCGCTTTTCGCGCGTTGGCAGTATACGCGTCAAATTTTTTCCGCTGACGATGTCGTAGTAGGCGAGCGGGCCGATCAGAATAATAAACAGCAAAATTTCGGCATTACGTGGACCCACATATTTTCGTCGAACATTTCCGGGGAATTTCGCTACGGGTTAGGGCTTCGAAACACGCTGGTGAATATTGCAGCCGGAAATGACACGCCAATACTAAGGTTTACGAGCCCCGAGGTGAACTTGGTGGGCACTTCTATCATCGGCAACGCCGGCAGCTTTCCGATACAGCGATATCAGACGGACAATCAGTTCGTCTACAAC